>JACPGA010000055.1 GCA_016182705.1 Deltaproteobacteria bacterium | reverse complement strand
TGAAGACCGCGCCCATCTTTTCGAGCTCGAGTATGTCGGAAGGAGCTTCCCTGCACATGACCTCGATGGCGTCCTGGTCTCCGAGATAATCTGAGCCCTTCACTGTGTCGAACATGTGGGCTTCCCATGAATCGGTCGCCTTCATGGCCGCGTTTATGCCGCCCTGGGCCGCCACCGAATGACTCCTCACCGGGTATATCTTCGATACAATGGCCACGTCGAGCCCGCTTCGGGCTGCCTCTATGGCTGCCCTCATGCCAGCGAGCCCCGCGCCTACTACAATGCAATCATGAAAAACCAGGAGCCACCTCCGAAAATGCCGTAATCAGACCAATTTACATGGAATTGTAAGTGCGTGAAAGAAGTTTTTCGGAAAAAAAGGAATATGATTGAAAGAGCTTATCAGCAATATCCTGTCAAGTCAATTTGCGGAAGGCAAAAAAAAGGCCGGCCCGTTTCGGGGCCGGCCTGAATAAATCAGCTGGAAAATTACTTCAGCGTCTTCGCCTTTTCAAAGCCTATCTGAAGGGCCTTCTTGTTGAGGTCGAGGAACGCGGGAGGGACCCTCGAAAGTACCGCCTTTTCAACGGCCTCGTGGGTCACTACTCCGGTAAGTTCGGCTATCATCCCCAGAGAGATGATGTTAGCGACGATGGTCTTGCCGAGCTCTTCCCGGGCTGTCCCTATGATAGGGAACGACAGGATCTTGAAGTCGCCCTTGGGCAAGGTCTTTACCTCTTCGCTGTCCACAAGGAGTATGCCGCCGCTCTTAATGTCCGCATGGTACTTTGTGCAGGCTTCCTGTGTCATGGCAAGCATGCAGTCGATGGCGGTCGCCTTGGGGTAGTCGATGGGGCCGTGGGAGATTATGACCTCGGCCTTCGATGCTCCGCCCCTTGACTCAGGCCCGTAAGACTGGCTCTGCACGGCGTTCTTGTCGCCATATATGGCAGCGGCTTCGGCCATTATTATACCGGCCAGGATCATGCCCTGCCCGCCTGAGCCGCTGAATCGTATCTCGTACCTTTCGCTCATCTTAAAGCCTCCGAAGTGTTTGCGGCGCTATTTCTTCGCGCTCGCCTTTTCCTTTATGAGGATGTCGTACTTCTCGCAGTACTCGGGCTTTTCCACCTTGTGCAGCACGCCCCTGAGCATCTTGCCCGCGAGCTTTTCCGGCGGGAGATTGGCGGCCTGCTTCACATTCACGGTGCCGTCCTTTTCTATCTCTTCCATCATCTGGGTGGCGCTCTTGAACTTGTTGGCCCTGCCGAAGTAAGTCGGGCAGGCGTCGATTATGTCCACGACCGACATGCCCTTGTGCGTTAATGCCTCGTGTATGGTCTTTTCAAGCTCGATGGTATGGTACGCGGTGCCCCTTGCAACGAAGGTAGCGCCTGATGCCTTCGCCATCTCGCAGGTGTCAAAGGGCGGCTCGATGTTGCCGTAGCGGCTGGTCGTGGCTATCGCGTCAAGCGGCGTGGTCGGCGAGTACTGGCCGCCGGTCATGCCGTAGGTGGCGTTGGTGAATACCAGAACCGTGAGGTCGATGTTACGCCTGCACGCGTGGATGAAGTGGTTGCCGCCTATGGCAAGCGCGTCTCCGTCTCCGGTGACGACTATTACCTTCATCTCGGGCTTCGCGAGCTTTATGCCCGTGGCAAAAGGCAGCGCCCTGCCGTGGAGCGTATGGAGCGTGTTGAAATCCACATACCCCGGAGTCCTCGAAGAGCAGCCTATGCCAGAGACCAGGGCTATATTGTCTTTTTCCAGGCCCGCCTTGTCTATGGCGCGGAGCATGGCTTTCAGCACTATGCCGTGGCCGCACCCCGGACACCAGATATGGGGCAGCTTATTAGGCCTCAGGTATTTGTTATAGTCGAAGGGAACGCTGACCTTCTCCTTCTTTTCCGCAACTGTTGTTGACATCTTTGCCTCCGAGTCGTTATCGGCAGTTATTTATACAGGGCACCAGGCCCGGCAAGCCGTTCTTAAAGGTACTTCCTCACTTCATGGAATATCTGGGACGGGGTAATGGGTTCGCCGTCCACCCTGAACCGGCCTTCCACCGCGCACCTTCCCTTGGCGACCCTTTCGACCTCCAGGGTCATCTGCCCCAGGTTCATCTCAGGGACGATTATAGCCTTGACCCTGCTTGAGAGCTCGGCGACCGCCCTTTCGGGGAAAGGCCATATCGTAAGGGGGCGCAGGAGCCCGGCCTTGATGCCGGCCTTCCTCAGCTCGTTTACCGCGAACCTTGCTGAACGGGCCGTGGAGCCGATGGTGAATATGGCCACTTCGGCGTCATCGAGCATGACCTCTTCGTTCTTCCAGATGCTCTCCCTGTTGACGTGGACCTTTCTCATTATCCGTTCGTTGTTCTCGCGGATCATTTTCGAATCGTTCGTGGGGAAGCCGTCCTGCTTGTGGTTGAGGCCCGTGACATGGAACCTGTAGCCGCTGCCGAAAGGCGCGAGCGGGGCGATGAGGAACTTGTCATCGTAAGGGTGGTATTCCTCGGGCTTGACTTCAGGCTTGGCCCTGTCCTCGACCACGAAATCGCCGGGGTTGGGAATCGTAACCGGCTCCCTCATGTGGCCCAGGATTTCATCATAGAGCACCATTACCGGCGTCCTGAACTGCTCGGCCAGGTTGAATGCCCTTATCGTCTCGGAAAGTATCTCAGGGACCGTCGAAGGGGTTAAAGCTATGGCCGGGTGGTCACCGTGCGTGCCCCACTTCGCCTGCATGATATCCGACTGGGAAGGCCCGGTCGGGTACCCGGTAGAGGGGCCACCCCTCATGACGTCCACTATGACGAGCGGAATCTCGGCAAGGCAGGCATAGCCTATGCACTCCTGCTTGAGCGAAAAACCGGGACCGGAAGTGGCGGTCATGGATTTGAGGCCCGCCAGAGAGCCTCCGAGAGCCGCGGCTATGCCGCCGATCTCGTCTTCCATCTGGATGAACTTTCCGCCGAGCTTCGGAAGGCGCACGGACATGCCTTCCGCTATTTCGGTGGAAGGAGTGATGGGATAACCGGAGTAGAACCTGCAACCGGCGTATATAGCGCCTTCAACGCACGCTTCGTTGCCTTGAAGGAGTTTTTTCTTCTTCTCAGCCATTTTCTGTGAACCCCCTATGAAGCCGCCCCATCCCGTTGAGTCCGCGCTTGGCGCACCCACGGGCAGCGGCACACTGTTTATTAATCGAATACCTGGATGGCGAAATCCGGACACCTCAAGTCGCAGAGCTGACACCTCGTGCAAGCCTCGAGGTTTTTCACCGCGGCAATCGAGCCCTTCATCTCCAGAACATCGGTGGGACAGAAGTCCACGCAGATGCTGCATCCCTTGCAGAGCTTCTCGTTTACGACAATCCTTGGCAGTTTCTTCGCCGCCGACTCAGTCATGTTTCCTCCGCGTCATCAAGACCCCGTTTTAAAGAGGCCTGTGCAATCTGAATAGGGCCTGTAAAATGAGCGTCCCTTTTACCACAGGGGCGCGTTTCAAGTCAACAGGCTAATAAAATAATATATTATCACACTTTCTGGAGCGCTTCCATCATCGACTTGCCAATTTCCGCGGTGCTGCGGGTGATCCGTATGCCCGCGCTCTGCATGGCCTCGAACTTCTCTTCAGCCGTGCCTTTTCCGCCAGAGATGATAGCCCCGGCGTGTCCCATCCTCTTGCCCTTGGGGGCTGTTGCTCCGGCGATATATCCGACGACCGGCTTGGTCACGTTCTTCTTTATGAACTCGGCCGCCTCTTCTTCGGCGGTGCCGCCAATCTCGCCTATCATGACGATGGCGCTGGTGGCCGGGTCCTTCTGGAAGAGTTCGAGCACGTCTATGAAGTTCGTTCCGTTGACCGGGTCTCCGCCGATGCCGACGCAGGTGGACTGGCCCAGCCTGGTGAGCTGGTCGACGGCCTCATAGGTAAGCGTGCCGCTTCTCGAGACGACGCCCACGCTTCCGGCCTTATGGATGTGGCCGGGCATGATGCCTATCTTGCACTGGTCCGGGGTAATGACGCCCGGGCAGTTCGGGCCGACAAGCCTTGAGCTCTTGCCTTCCATGAACCTTCTGACCTTGACCATGTCTATTACCGGTATGCCTTCGGTGATGCAGACGACGAGTTCTATTCCAGCGTCAACGGCTTCCATTATGGCGTCAGCCGCGAAGCCTGCCGGGACATAAATTACCGAGGCGTTGGCCCCGGTCTTTTTCACGGCGTCCCCGACAGTGTCGAATACCGGTATGCCGTCGACGGCAGTGCCGCCCTTGCCCGGGGTGACGCCGCCGACCATCTTCGTGCCGTAGGCCACCATCTGCTTCGTGTGGAAGGTGCCCTGCTCGCCAGTTATTCCCTGGCATATTACCTTCGTATCCTTATTTACG
>JACPGA010000291.1 GCA_016182705.1 Deltaproteobacteria bacterium | reverse complement strand
GCTTGACGCCCTTTGCAGGCTCGTTGATTTCGGCTCGGAAGGCATCTATCTCGTATTCTGCCATACGAAGAGGGAAGTGGATGAGGTCTCGCAGCACTTGAGGCTCAGAGGCTATGAGGCTGACGCCATGCACGGGGACTACACACAGGCGCAGAGGGAGACCGTCCTCAAGAAGTTCCGCGACGGCAGGGTCGATATACTCGTGGCTACCGATGTCGCTGCCAGGGGCCTCGATATCAGCAGCATCTCGCATGTCGTGAACTACTCCCTGCCGCAGAACCCCGAATCATACGTCCACAGGATAGGGCGCACAGGAAGGGCCGGCAGGGAAGGCGTTGCCATAACGTTCGTCACCCCCAGGGAAGACAGGCAGCTTCGCCTGATACAGTCGGTAGCGAAGGCGCAGATAAAAAGGGGCAAGCTCCCGAGCAGGGAAGAAGTCCTGGGCGCGAGGCTCACCAGCCTTGAGGAGAAGATAAACGAGTTCATAGACGACAAGCACTTTAATAAATTCGTGGCGCTTGCCGAGAGGGTCTCCGCGAAGATGGACCCGAAGGACGCTTTGGCCGCGCTCCTGAAATTCCAGCTCGAAGGCTTTGATAAACCGGTCGAGCAGGAGGCGCCCGCGTCTCTCAACGATACCGGCGCGTCCCCGGGCATGGCCCGCCTTTTCCTGACCGTAGGCAAGGAGCAGGGCGTGCGCGCAAACGACATAATTGACGCGATATCGAGGAGGGCCGACATACCGAAGCAGCTCATCAAAGGCGTCAGCATATTCGAGACTTTCACTTTCGTCGAGGTTCCCAGGGATTCGGCGGAGAAGATAATCGAGATGGTGCACCGTTCGATCATCTCGGGCAGGAAGGTCGCCGTGGCCCCGGCCAAGCCGAAGGCGGCGAGTAGAAGATAATCCGGAAGAATACTTAAAAGGCCCGGGTCTTTCAGACCCGGGCCTTTTTTTTATCCAGCTTTCTTTCTTGAGATCCAGTTTTTCAGATACCGCAGCCCCTCAGAGAACACTGCCCCTACATCCGGCGAGAATATCTCGAAAACATTTTCTTCAATGACAGCTTTTTCAGGGTCGAGGAGCAGTTCGTCGATCGTCTTCAGAAAATCGCTGCCTTCAAAATATGAGCTGAAGGAGTGCTTCTGGAGCTTGTACAGGCGCCTTTCGGCGATGAAGTCAAGGTACTCCACCAGCCCTTTTAACCTGGCGAGCCTTTTTGCCTCAATATGCCTGTCCGGGCCGATATGCTCGAAGAGAAGACCGAGCCGGAGCTTTCTTATGGACCTCGTGAGCCTCAAATCCCAGGCCGCCGCTTCCCAGGAGATATTTAATTCCGTGTCCAGGCCCATGCTCCTGTTGGTGGTATTCGCCGACCCGATCGTCACGAAGCTGTCGTCTACTATCAGAAGCTTCGAGTGTATGTATACGGGCACCTCTTCGCCGTCATGGTCGAAGCTCGCGGAATAATAGACCCCGAAGGAGTGGCCGTTTTTTTTCGCGGTCTGCCTGAGGATGGAAAGTATCCTCGCCTGCAGGAGACCGACCGAGATCTCTTCGACCAGCGCGCTGGGTTTTTTTGGCAGGACGAGCACGATTTCGAGTTTCGGGGCGTCTTCGTTCTCCATGCGGTCAATGAGGGCCCTGTAAACCGCGTATGAGCTGAAGTACTGGTTTTCGATGTAGATAAGGTGTCTGGCCGAGCGGATAGCGTCAATGTAAAGGGCGCGTATCTCCTTTACCGGTTCCTTTACCTGCACGAAGGTCTGCCCCTGCGTCCTGCTGAGCGCGGCGTTTTTAGCGTGTATTTTCGTGCCGATGCCGGCCGGGAGGTAGCGGCCGCTTCTTGCCGGAGGAAGGATGAGCTTGTTGCCCGTGCAAAGCTGCCATCTTTCCGTGAAAATCGTGGAAAGTTTTTCTATGAGCGCGCCGCTGAAGTAGGCCTGTATGTCATGATACGGAGTGTAAGTGGCGCCGTCCGGGTTGACCCTGTCCGGGTTTACGGCCCTGTGGCAGCGGTCGTCCCATCTTCCGGCGCACAAGTCCATGCCGCCGAGGAATGCCGCCGCCCCGTCTATGATGACGAACTTCTGGTGCTGGCTCGCGCCGATGGCATGTTTGTTGTCGAACCTGAAGAAGAGGCGGTCGCTGGTGGACCAGTTGAAGACTATCTCCTGCATCCATTCGCGCTCGTGCATGAAGATGAGGCTGAAGTCCCAGGCAAGTATGTAGATGCGAAGTTCGGGGTTGTTTTTGCAGAGCGAGTCGAGGAATTTAAGGAGGCGCACCTCGCCGGAGGCTTCCCGGGCCGCGTCCCCGCGAAGCAGCAGGACTTCACTGTCGAACTGCCAGCCGGAGATGGCGATGTAGTCGCGGGCTTTTTGCGCGGCGTCGTGGAAGGCCGTGTAGTACTCCGCGCCGTCCACGTAGACGCCCGACTCCGCGACATCCGCGAGTTCAAAGCAGTTACGGCCCGTCTTCAATATCCGGCCACCGCGCATTGAAAGCCTCCTCAGCTGGATTCAGCGGATTTCGATTTCGGCTATAAGCGGGAGGTGGTCAGAAGCCAGGCATGTGAGCTTGTTTTTTGGAACATTCGTATCCATTACCTCGACCCCGGCTCCCGTAAAGATGTGGTCTATCCTGGCCACAGGGAAGCGGCTCGGGTAAGTGTTCATGGGCCTCCTGCCCTTTATCGAGAGCTGGGCGTCTTTCAGGAGTTTTCTGAACCTGCGGTACACGCTCGAGATCGGAAGGGTGTTGAAATCCCCGCAGACCACGAGGGGAGGGCTGCACGAAGAGTGCGCCGCCCATCCGGCCCCAAGCAGGGTTTCCGCCTGAAGGAGCCGCTCGCGAAGGTTATGCCCGAAGTGCGTGTTTATTATCTGGACCTCTCTGCCGTCAAAATCTACCGTGGCCCATATGGCCCCTCGCTTCTCCAGCGGCCTGAACCACCAGGGCGACGGAAGCGAGCCTGCCTGCACGAGCTTGAGCGGCTAGCGGCTCAGTATGGCGTTGCCGTACTTGCCTTCCTGCACCTCGATGGACGGATGAAAATGGAAATCCATGTTGAGGTGCTTGGCTATCTCAGCTGCCTGGTGCTCGTGGTTCGTCCTGGCCAGCCCGAAGTCGAGCTCCTGGATGGCCACTACGTCCGGCTTGAATGAAGCTATTACGTCCGCTACGCGGTAGGTTGATATCCTGCCGTCCGAGCCTTTGCAGCTATGTACGTTATATGTCATGACGCGGAGCGGCGTTGAAGGGTACGGCATCTGTCCAGCTATCCTTGATTATAGCACTATGCTGAAAAACCATCTGCTTCGTGCCTGGGATAAAGCAAATGGAGCTTGTTAAACAGCCCGGAAAAAAAGAACTTTTAGAAACAAATCAGGGTATCGGAGCAGAATCCAGATTCGGAAAGGGCGGGCGGATGGTGAAAAGAGAGGCCTGAAGTCTGCGTTCAGATATTCTGCAAGACAAGCAAAATTATAACACGGAAACCCGCTTCAGAAAAGTATTTTCAAATTCTGTCGATATTCCTCTTTGGGCACAATCGGTCAAAGCGCTCGAACCCGCAAGACCTTCTCTGACAGGCAATGCCCCGCCTATTTCGTTGTCTCCCGTTTCTTTGATCTCAAGGACTGATTATAGCCTGATAAAAAGCCCCTGAAGTGCCTGTCCCTTTCCTTGACAAAGGTGAATCCTGATATAAGTTTAGATAAAGCCTTGTTCATCAACTCACATTGATCCGGGTGAGCGCGCGGGGTTACGGCTTCTTCGACTGGCACGCAAAGACAACCCCTTTTTTCCCGCGGTATGTCTGACCATTAGCGCAAAAAGTTGTTCATTCAGTCGCTGATCTCTTTGGACTCAGCTTTGAGTTGGCGCGCCCCGGCAAGTCCAGGGGTTATGTTCTTAAAGAGCCGAGCGCATGCATTTCCAACGGCATTCAGGAGGTAGACAGTGAAAAGCGTTTTGATTACCGGCGGCGCCGGGTTCATAGGCTCACATCTGGCTGATGAGCTTCTTGCGCGCGG
>JACPGA010000299.1 GCA_016182705.1 Deltaproteobacteria bacterium | reverse complement strand
TGCGGCGGCCATCGTCTGTGGGCTCCTCGCGTTGAAAAGGAGAGCACGGTGCCCGCTTGCCGTCATTGCCATCGTAAGCTGTGGATGCGTGGTACTGTTTTTCTTCGTGAACTTCACGGCCGCATTGGGCGGACTCGGACTCCGCCTGTAAGCCACCGTCTCACATATCCATGGAGGTTTTCTAGAGGCGTTCCCAGAACTGTCACCCTGAGCGAAGCGAAGGGTCTTGGTATGGCAAACAGGACAGGACGCGCTGCCAAGATTCTTCGCTGCGCTCAGAATGACAAATAAGGAAGCGTTTACTCAGGTCTGTTTATAGCTAACGAAGCAAGGAAGATTGCCAGAGAGACGAGAACTATAGTCCCTCCGCTGGCGAGGTCGAAATAATAGGAAAGAAAAAGCCCGGAGATGACTGAGACGAGGGAGAAGGAGATCGAGACAAGTATGGTATTCCTGAAGCTCAGCTCGAACTGCCTTGCGGTCACGACAGGTATGACCATGAGCGCGCCTATGAGGAGTATTCCGACTATGCGCATGGCAAGAGAGACCGTCACGGCGGCAAGTATTACTATGAACAGGTTAAGGGCCCTTGCTTTGACGCCGCTCGCTTCCGCGAACTCTTCGTCAAACGAGACCAGGAAGAATTCTTTATAGAACAGGGCGACAGAGGCCAAAACAAGCACGAAGAGCACGGCGAGCAGAAACAGGTCGACGCCGCCTATCGTCGATATGCTTCCGAAAAGATAACTGAGAAGGTCTACGTTGAAGCCCTTGGCCATGCTTATGATGACGACCGCCACGGCGAGGCTGCCTGAAAGGAATATTGCAAGTATAGATTCGGCGAAAAGCTTTTTAAGTCCCCGGAGACGCTCGATCAGAACAGCCGCGACAGTAGAGGCGATAACAGCCGCGATGACCGGCTGCGTCTTCGTGAGCACTCCAACAGCCACCCCCACCAGAGAGACATGCGCGAGCGTGTCCGCCATTAACGAGTACCTGCGCACCACCAGGAATGTGCCTATTATCGGCACGATAATGGAGATGAGCAGGCCCGCCACAAAGGCCCGCCTCATGAATTCGAGTTCGAATATCTCAGGCCTCATCTAAAGTCCCTTTACCCCGCCGTCAGTTCCAGCCGTGTTCAGTGTCCGTGCAGTATGAACCTTACCTTTTTGCCGTAAAGTTTCTGCATATAATCCTCTGTGATGAAATCCCTTGGAGGCCCGTGGCAGACAAGGCGCCTGTTGAGGCACAGGATGGTCTTTGCCTGATGCGCGACCACATCGATGTCGTGGGATATGAGGAGTATTGTAATCCCGGTGTTGCTGTTCAGGTCTTCGAGGAACGAATAGAACTTCTCCTGCGCGGTGACGTCTACGCCTACATCCGGCTCGTCGAGTATCAGTATCTTCGGTTCGCTCGCCAGCGCCCTTGCTATAAAAACCCTCTGGCGCTCTCCGCCTGATATCTGGCCTATGAGCCTGTCCCTGAGCTTCGCCACATCAGTTACTTCCATCACCTTCTCGATAGCGCTGGCGTCTTCTTTTGAGATGCGCTTAAAGAGGCCGAGCCGCGCGGTCCTGCCGCTTCTGACGACCTCTTCGACGGTCGCGGGGAAGTAGTAATCAGAGATCGACCTCTGGGGGACATAGCCTATAAGGTGCTTGCGCTTGAAGCTCTCCAGCGGCTCGCCGTATATTCTGACCTCTCCGGTCTGGGGCTTCAAGAGGCCGAGTATGACCTTGAAAAGGGTCGTCTTGCCGCCGCCGTTAGGCCCGATGATGCCGAGGTATTCGCCTTCCTGCACATCAAAGGAGATGTCCTGGAGGATGGGGTTGCCGTTATAGCTGAAGCTAACCTCTTTGACCTCTATGCAGGTTTTTGGTCCGGTCATATGCACTGGAGAGCCTTTCTCAAGTTAGCGAGGTTGGCGCGCATGATAGAGATATAATCCTTCCCTGCCGCCGCTTCCTCTTTTGTCAGGCTTTCAAGAGGGTTCAGTTCCAGAACCTCGGCCCCTGTCTCTCTGGCGATGGTCTCAGCTATCTTCGGGCTCGCGAGCGGCTCGAAGAATATGTACCTGATAGATTTTTCCCTGGCCAGCCTTGCCACTTCGGCAATGCGCTTGGGCGAGGGCTCTTCGCCTGAAAATACGCCGGTTACAGGTATTATGTTCAAGTTGTACCTTTTCGCGAGATAGCTGAACGCGTCATGGGCTACGATGAGGTCCCTTGTCCCGCAGTTTGAGAGCCCTTTACTGAACTCTTCGTGCAGCTGCTTGAGTTCATTTGCGTACTGGCTGGAACGGGATTGGTACGAAGCCGCGTTAGCCGGGTCAACAGCGGCAAGCGCTTCGCCTATGAGCGTTACCTGTTCTATAGACAAGAGCGGGTCGAGCCAGATGTGCGGGTCAAAGGCCCCGTCCTCGTGGCCATGGCCATCCTCTTCATGGCCATGTTCATCCTTTTCAACGCTCATCAGGCTGAAATGGGATGTCATTTCGATAGTCTTCACGCCTGCCTGTTCCACTGTGGGCGCGACCCTTTCGGCCCACGGGTCAAGGCCCGCGCCGTTATAGATGAAGATGTCTGAATTGCGTACCTTTCTTATATCCCTGGGCGTAGGCTCGAAGTCGTGCGACTCCGCGCCAGCCGGAGTTATCATGTACACCTCTATATCCTGCCCGGCTGCTTTTTGAGCTAAGTGGGCAAGCGGATAGAAGCTCGCCGCTACGGTAAGTTTCCTGCCGCTTTCCGGCTTATCTTTAATGGCGAAGGTGAACAGCAAAATGGCGATGCCGGAGACTATCGCGAGACCGGCTATGAAAAGGACCGCTTTTCTCATGAGTGGCAGCCCCGGCATATGCCGTGGAATTCAAGCATGTGGTTTGTCACCTTGAACCCTTTTGAATTCAATATTGACCGCTCTTGTTCGGCCAGGTCGTTTTCAAGGACTATGTCCTCGACCCTGTTGCACCTGAGGCATACAAGATGATGGTGGTGCTCAAGGGAAGCCAGCTCGTACCTTTTTACCCTTTCGTGCAGGAACTGTATCTCCTGGATAACGCCCCGTTCCTTGAGGAAGCTTATCTCCCTGTACACGGTCGTCTTGTTGAAGGCAGTATTCCCAGAGCGCAGGATCTCCATCAGCTCGTCAGCGGACATGGGCAGCCCGTTGCCGGTAAACACACCTATGATGGCCTTCCTGAGCCTGGTTATCCGGAACCCCTCGTTTGCCAGGGAGGACAGGATCTCTTCAGAGTTTTCTTTTGTTTTCATTGGACCTTAAGTTTAATGCAACTTAGTTGCGTTTGTCAATGAGTAACGCATACATTTGCCACTCAAGCTGGTTCCCTTAGTTACACTTTTGTTGCGAAGCTCTTTAATATTCTCTTAATTCAGTGATTTATATAATGATGCCATAAAACGGGACCCGCTTTACTAAGAAACGGTTTTTCAAGGAGGCCTTATGGCAGGGAACTTCGGCATGTTGGACCTGTTGACACTCAGCGCTTTTGTCATCTCTGTGGCGGTATTCGTATCGAGCGTTGCTTTTTCATGGTCTTCTCTTTTTTAAGACATGACCATGCTGGCTGAATTACTCAGGCCAGATAGCGTTGAAAAGCCCGCGAATGGCTTTTCAACTTCCGGTTAGTGTGAGGTTGTAAATGAAAGATAATATCTGGGATCTTCCCACGCGTCTTTTCCACTGGTCGTTCGCGGCCGCGCTCATAGTCGCCTTCGCTGCTTCAACGCGGGAGTGGTTCTTAGATTACCATCTCCTGGCAGGGGCGGCGGCTTTCGCTCTCGTGGCCTTCAGGGTAGTGTGGGGCTTTTCAGGAAACCGCAGCGCGAGGTTCAGCGGTTTTGTAAGAGGATGGGCCGATGTAAAGGGGTTTCTGTCCGGCCTTATGAGGCTCAACCCGGCCAGATACCCCGGACATAACCCGGCCGTGGGCTGGGCAGTCATAGTCATGCTGAGCTTGACGGCTGTCCTTGGCGCGACAGGCATTATCGTATATTCAGGCGAAGAGATGAAAGGGCCGCTGGTCGGCGTATTCAGTTTCGAGACAGCTGAAACAGCCGGAGCCGTACACTTCATAGCCGCGTATTCCTTCCTGGCTCTCGCCGCCATCCATGTGGCGGCCGCGCTCCTGCACGATATCATATGGAAAGAAGGGCTCATTCTCTCGATGCTGACCGGTAAAAAAACGGTTGAAGGCCGCGTGGAAGCTGTCGCAGAAAGACCGTTGTTGAAAAAAACCGCTTTCGTCCTTTTCGCGGCTGTTACGGCTGGCGCTATACTGTTGGTTATCCCCGGAGAAAGGCAGGCCTCCGGCCATACACCGGCCCTTGTTGAAGGCGAAGGCGGCCCGCGCGCCATCGAGAGAAACATGGTCTACGAGGAAGAGTGCGGCTCATGCCACAACGCTTTCAGCCCGACCCTGCTTCCGGCGAGGTCGTGGGAGAAACTGATGGCAGGCCTTGGAGAACACTTCGGCGACGACGCGTCACTGCCGGAAGAGACGACTTCGGAGATATCTAAATGGCTTGTGGCTTCGTCGGCTGAACGGGCCTTTTCCGAACCATCTAAAAAGATAATCAGCTCCATAGGAGACGCGGCTCCGCTCAGGATAACTGAAACAACGTATTGGAAAGAAAAGCATTCGGATATCGGCAACGAGGTATACTCACGGAAAGCCGTCTCGAGCAGGACAAACTGCGCGGCCTGCCACCCGGGCGCGCCATCAGGCTCTTTTGAGGACAGGGACATATCGGTCCCCAGGGGATAAAGGAGGAATTGATGAAAATCGTTAAAGGACTTACAGCGTTATCGGCCTTGTTTTTAGCCACCAGCGTCTATGCGGCCGCTCCGAACGCGTCGATGAACACGATGCTGGACGGGCTTAAAAAAGAGGCCGGGGCAGCCGCCTTCAGCGCAGAGGAAGGCAGGAAGCTTTACAACGCCAGGAGGATTCACTCCCAGAAAAAAGAAGAGCGCTCATGCACCACCTGCCATACGGCAAACCCCGGCACCCCCGGCAAGACGACCGCCGGGAAGGTCATTGAGCCGATCTCGCCTGTTGCCAACCAGCAGCGTTTCACAGACCCCAAAAAGGTCGAGAAATGGTTCAAGCGCAACTGCGAATGGGTTCTTGAAAGGGAGTGCACGGCAAAGGAAAAAGGCGATTTTATAACTTATATGATGTCTCTTAAATAGAAGGAGTTCTTATGTCATTCAGAAAAAAGACCGCTTTTCCACTGGCCATCGCGTTAGCTTTTGGGCTTTTTGCCGGAGCCGCGACAGCCGATGACGACAATAACGGCCGCGAAAGGAGCAGGCACAACAGGCTGTCTTCCTTCACTAAAGCCCCTGAGAACGCGCTCTACAAACAGGAGTGCTCGTCATGCCACTTCCTCTACCAGCCCTGGCTGCTGCCAGCGAGGTCCTGGCAGGCAATTATGGACGAATCCGGCAAGCACTACGGCGAGAACCTGGCCCTTGACGCCGAGACGTCAAAGGAACTGCTGGCGTATCTCAAGGCAAACTCATCAGAAAAAACATCGGCCAGATGGGCGCAGAAGATCACTTCCAGCTCAGAGGGCATTACCCCTGAAAGGA
>JACPGA010000298.1 GCA_016182705.1 Deltaproteobacteria bacterium | reverse complement strand
TCGACATCGGCTCCAATTCCATAAAGCTCGTACAGATGAACCAGACCAAGAAGGGCTGGGAGCTCGTCAAGATGGGGATGGCCGAACTTCCCCCGGAAGCGATCGTGGACGGCTCCATAATCGATTCCATGACTGTCACCAACACCTTGAGGGAGCTCGTAAAGGAGCACGGGGTAAAGGTCAAGGATGCCATATCCTCCCTCACCGGCCACTCCGTCATCATAAAGAAAGTCAGCTTCCCCGCCATGACCGAAGACGAACTGGCCGACTCCATCCAGTGGGAAGCCGAGCAGTACATCCCGTTCCCGATAAGCGACGTCAATATCGATTTTCAGATACTCGGCGCGGACACGGACGGCAGGGGCCAGATGGACGTCATGCTGGTCGCCGTTAAAAAAGACGTCATAAACGACTACACCAACGTCATAAAAGAGGCCGGGCTCAACCCGGTCGTCATAGACGTCGATTCGTTCGCCCTCGAGAACATGATGGAGATAAACTACCCCGTGACCCCCGGCGAGAACATCGCGATGGTCAATATCGGGGCGTCCATCACCAGCATAAGCGTCATAATGGGCGGGCTCACCATCTTCACCAGGTCCATCCCCATGGGCGGCAACCAGTTCACCGAAGAGCTGCAAAGGCAGCTCAACGTCAGCTTCAAGGACGCGGAGGACATGAAGCTCGGCAGGAAGTCAGGCGACCATGACCCCGAACAGCTCGCCTTATCCATAGACTCCGTTTCCACGAACCTTACCTTCGAGGTGAAGAGGTCCCTGGATTTCTTCCTCGGCGGGGCGCAGGGTTCCTACGTTACCAAAATATACCTCTCGGGCGGCGGCTCAAAGGTCTCTGGCCTGCAGAACCTCATGCAGGAGAAGACTTCGATACCCGTTGAGCTCGTGAACCCGTTCAAGGGCGTTGAGGCAAGCGGCAAGCATTTCGACAAGGAGATGCTCAAGGAAGCCTCTTCCTTCTTCGGTGTAGCCGTAGGGCTGGCGACAAGGAGGTTTGCTGACAGATGATTCGCATAAACCTTCTACCCGTAAGGGCCGCAAAGAAAAAAGAATCGATAAGGTTTCAGCTCACGGTGGCGGGCCTCGTGACCTTCCTCGTGTTTGCCGTCTCGATGGCAGCGTACCTGGTCGTAAGCAGCGAAGCCGGAAGCCTCAAAGACCAGATTTCCTCCGGCCAGCAGGAACTCGACCAGCTGAAGAAAAAAATCGGAGAGCTCTCGAAGATAAAGGAACAGAAGAGGGTGGTCGAGGAGAAGCTCAGGATAATAACCGAGCTCGAGGCCAACAAGACCGGCCCGGTGAAGCTCTTCAAGCGTGTAAGCTCCGCAATGCCGGAGAAGGCGTGGATAAGGTCTCTCAGGGAAGACGGGACGGTCATCAGCATCGAAGGGTTCGCGGCTGACGACGAGATAGTCGCTGACGCGATGAGGGGGCTGGAGCGCTCCGGCATGGGAACGGTCGAGCTCGAAGTGGCCCAGCGCGTAGTCGAGAAAGAGACCGGCGTTGAAGTCGTGAACTTCATCGTAAAGGTCGAGCGGCAGGCTCCTCCCAAGCCTTCGGAGAAAAAATAATGGCTATCTCACCCAAGATAAACTTTGATTCAGTCCTGAAGCTCCCCCTCGCGAAAAGGGTGCTCATACTACTGGCTATAAACATCCTCATAGCCGGGTTTGTGTACTGGTTCCTTACCGGCCCCAAGTACGGCGAAGTCAAAGCCCTGAACGTCCAGATACAGGACCTCACGGCAAAGCTTGTCGAGAACAGGCAGATAGCCGCCGACATACCGAAGTACATCCATGAGAAAGAAGAGATGGAAGCAAAGCTGGCCGCGGCCGTGGCCCAGCTACCCAACGCAAAGGAAATACCGGACCTCATAGACGGCATCAGCAGCTCCGGCGAGAAGTCCGGACTCAAGATACTGATATTCAGGCCCGGCAGGGAAGTCCCGAAGGGTTTTTACTCGGAAGTGCCAGTGAAGATGACTGTCGAGGGCAGGTATGAAAGCCTCTTCGAGTTCAGCGAAAAGATCGGAAGCCTGTCGAGAATAGTAAACCTCGAAGGAATGAACATATCATCCATGGGGCACAGGAACCGCGTACCATTGCTGAAGGCTGATTTCACCGCCACGACCTTCAGGTTCATACCCCAGGCGGAAGAGCCGAGGAAGAAGAAATGATCAGGATCTTTACCGCAATCATAGCGCTAACGCTGCTCATCTCCTGCAACAAGGCGGAGGAGCCGCAACAGTCCCCGGCAAAAAAGCCAGCCAGAGCCGTTAAACAGGCGCCGTTGTCTGAATCAACGGACTTGACCGCCGGGATTTCCGGAAGCGCCGAGGGCGCGAAGTACAGAAACCCCTTCCAGAGCCATATTATCCTCATGAAGGCCGTCCCTGGCGCGCCCCAGAAGATAAGGGGCCCGCTTGAGTGCTGCGAACTGGGCATGTTCAAGGTCGTGGCAGCGGTCGTCGGGGTGAGTGACGCCGAAGGGTTCGCTCTCATCCAGGCGCCTGACGGCAAGAGGTACGTTGTAAGGCGCGGGGACGTGCTTGGGGCCAGGGAGGGCAAGGTGATGAAGATACATTCCAAAGGTCTTCTGATACGCGAGCACACGAGGGACGAGGAAGGAAAGATAAAGTCCACAGAGGATATCGAGCTGAGGTTGGAGAAAAAGGTTTAATAACCCGGAGCCCCATGGTTCCGGTTTTCCGGCAAGAGTATGAACGGAGGTCTTAAAATGAGTTTGAGAGAAGTTCGGTTGAGGCAGGCCCTCTTCGCGATGGTACTTGGAGGCGCTCTTGCCGTCACAGGCTGCGCGTCTACCGGCACGATGGGCACAGGAGAGGCGGATAAGGCGCAGCAGGCGGCAAACGAGGCAAAGCCCGGCTCCGGTGAGAAAGTCTCCGTGGAGTACGTCAATATCGTCGGCGACGGCGACAGGGTGCTCATCGGGACGACCGGGCAGGTGAAATACACGGTCTTCAAGCTCTCAGACCCGCCGAGGCTCATAATCGACATGCCGGGGATAGACCTCTCGAAGGTAGTCTCTCCCATGCAGGTCGGCAACGACTACCTCGGTGAGATAACGGCCGTGACCTACGGCGATGACAAGGATATAGGCAGGATAGTAATAGCCCTTAACGAGAACATCGACCACGAGGTAAAAACCGGCGACAACAGCATACTCGTAAGTCTCTCGAAGATAACAGGCGAGCAGCCGTCCGGGTCGATAATAGCGGCGTCCAGCGAAACCGTTACCGAAGTGGCGCTTGAAGCCGCGCCGGAACAAGCCGCGGAGCCGGCCCCGGCCGCGCCTTCAGTGGAGTCAGCCAGCCCGGTGAAGGCCGCGTCCAAAGCGCTCAAGGTAAGCTCCTCGAAGGAGGACGGCAACACGGTAATAAGGATAGCGACCGACGGACTGGCGTCCAACTTCAACTCATTTGTGCTTTCAGACCCTGCCAGGATAGTCGTTGACGTGCTTGGAGTGTCGAACTCCACAGGCAGGGACTCGCAGAAGCTTCAGGGCTCGTATGTAAAGAATGTCAGGATAGGCAGCTACGCGGACAGGGCCAG
>JACPGA010000043.1 GCA_016182705.1 Deltaproteobacteria bacterium | reverse complement strand
TGCGTGAACCGGCAATACGCTGTAAACCTCTGGAGCTGGCGATGGGATTCGAACCCGCAACCTGCTGATTACAAATCAGCTGCTCTACCGTTGAGCTACGCCAGCGAAATACCTGGGAAAACCCTCAAAATAGAAAACGGCAGACCCCACCAACTGAAAATACGGGCGGAAACTGAATTTAAATATATAAATCACAAGCCAACCAATGTCAAGGCTTTTTTAGCCAGAAGGCAAGAAAAGTCTTTCATTATCCGGAGGTAAATACCCTGCCCGGGGTTGCCATTCCAGCCCGGAAAAACCCGGCAGGCAGCTGAAATAGTTTCATCTCAGCATAAGGCCGCTCAGAAAGTACCGCTGCTGGACTTCGAAGAGAGCGAGGGCGTACTCTTCATGTACGCCGCAATTACGAGCGACGAAGACAACAACGCAGATGGTGCTTTTTGAGCGGCCTTTAAGCCTCTTTGGCCTTGCCCCCACCTGAGCGCATCTGCAGATAAGCCTCAATGAACCCGTCGAGCGCGCCGTCGAGCACCGGGTCTATGTTGCCTGTCTCAAAACCCGTCCGGTGGTCTTTTATGAGCCTGTACGGCTGCATGACGTACGACCTTATCTGGCTGCCCCAGGCTATGTCGCGCTTGTCCTTGCTGAACTCCTGCATCTTGGCTTCCTGCTCTTCGAGCTTGAGCTCGTAGATTCTTGCCCGCAGCAGCTTCATTGCCGTGGCCCTGTTCTTGTGCTGGCTCCTCTCGTTCTGGCAGGCGACAACGATGCCGGTGGGCATGTGAGTAAGCCTCACGGCCGAGTCTGTCTTGTTGACATGCTGGCCGCCCGCGCCGCTTGAACGGTAGGTATCAACCTTCAGGTCAGCCTCGTTTATGTCTACCACTATGTTGTCATCTATCTCAGGGTAGACAAAAACGGACGCGAACGAGGTGTGTCTCCTCTTGTTCGAATCGAATGGAGATATCCTCACAAGCCTGTGAACTCCGACCTCAGCCTTCAAATACCCGTAGGCGTACTCGCCAGTGACGGTGATGGTGACGCTCTTGACCCCTGCTTCGTCTCCGGGCAGGAAGTCTACTACTTCCGCCTTGAAGCCCTTCAGCTCAACCCAACGGAGGTACATCCTCATGAGTATGTCGGCCCAGTCCTGGGCTTCGGTGCCGCCCGCGCCCGGGTGTATGGATACTATGGCGTTCAGGCGATCGTGCTCGCCTGAGAGCATCCTTCTTACTTCGGCCTTCCTGATGGCGTCACTGGCCTCGCTGAGCTTCTCCTCAGCTTCTTTTGCCACTGAGGCATCGTGAGCCTCGTCGGCAAGCTCGATGAGCACCTCCGCGTCTTCGATGAGAGAGCCTATCCTGCCCAGGGAGTCGATGCCGAAAGTCAGCTCGGATTTCCTCTTCGTGAGCTTCTGAGCCTCTTCCGGGTTGTTCCAGAGCGCAGGGTCGGAAAGCCTCGCCTCTAATTCATTCAGTTCGTCGACCTTTGTAGCCTGGTCAAAGAAAGCTCCGTAGATCCTGGAATTTGGCCTTTACGTTCTGAAGGTTCTCTTTTGTTTCCTCGAACATCGTGAAAATTCCTCCGTGAGCTTCTTATTTCTTTTTCAACTGATTGCGGCAGAATATTAAAAAAGCAGATTCTTCGCTTTGCTCAGAATGACAACACTCAGCTTACTCTTTTTTTTCTTAAAGCCAGAAAAGCCGCGGATATTATTGAGCAGCCCCAGGCAAAGACATCACCGTAAACGGTATAAAAAGTAAGCGGCCCCTGCCTGAGCCCGACATCGTCTACTATTGCCGTGCGCCCGTAAAGGCCTGTCGCGTTCCTCACCCTGCCCACAGGGTCGATTATCCCGCTTACCCCGGTATTGGCGGAGCGCACGAGGAAAGACTTATTCTCAACGGCCCTGAATATGGCCATCTGGAAATGCTGGGACGGGGCCGAAGTGCGGCCGAACCACGCGTCGTTAGTAATCGTGGCCAGCAGGGTAGCGCCGTTTTTAACATGCCCCCTCGCTATCTCAGGGAAGATCGATTCAAAGCACACCAGAGTCCCTATGCTGGCCTCCCCGAAGGTTATCGGCACCGGGCCCTGGCCTTCGGTGAAGTCACCTATTCCGGCGGTGAGCTTCTCAAAGGGGAGTATGCCACGCAGCGGCAGGTACTCTCCGAAAGGCACGAGATGGTACTTGTCGTACCTCCCGATGGTCTCGCCTTTCGGGTCAATGAGAAAGGCGCTGTTGAAGTAGGTCACCTTATTAAGCTCCGGATTATAATTATAAGCGGGGCTTCCGGTCAATATGTAAGTGGCGGTCGACCGCGCGAGAGCGCCTATCTGCCCGTCTTTGACTTCTTCAGGGTCGTAATAATATGGTATGGCAGTCTCAGGCCATATTACGAGCCGGGCCTGCCTGTTTGAAGCGTCTTCGGTGAGCTTCCGGTAAATATTGATGGTATCCTGCTGGTACCTGCCGTCCCACTTGACCCCTTGGTCAATTGAGCCCTGCGCCAGGGCGACCCTCAGGGTGCGCCACTGCGGCAACTCACCATCGACCATCTTCATCCTCACGGCCCCGTAAGCGGCCATCGACACGACAAGGACTGCGGCCACAATGACCGGAAGAAAAGAAGCCTTCCGGTCACTGCCTTTAAATAACAGACCTGCCGCAAGGAACGTAAGGCTGGCGTTAAAAGCCACTACCACGAAAGACACGCCCCAGACGCCCGTAGTGTCGGCGACCTGTATGAGCGCAGGATAAGGCGCCTGCGTGTAGCCTATGAGCACCCAGGGGAAACCTGTTAAAATATGGGCCCTCGCGTATTCGAGCGCTACCCAGAAGGCGGGTATCAGAAGAAGCCGGGCAATCCCCGGAAGCCCTCTGGTAAATGTATACAGCGCTCCGAAAACGCCCCAGTACAGGGCCATATACAGTACGAGGACGAGCATCACGGCAACAGCGGCCGCGACCGGCACGCCGCCGTAATTGAACATCGAATGCACTACCCAGTAAACGGCCCCGAGGTTGAAGGCGAACCCCGCCAGAAAACCAGCGGAAAAGCCCCCCTTCCATGTCTGTGTCTCAAGCACAAGGAACAGTGGCACCAGCGCGGCCCACGCAAGGAAACCCAGCGAGAACGGCGGAAAAGCAAAAACGAGCGCTATTCCCGATAATATGGAAAATGCCAGTATCTTCGTCATTTCAGTGTAAGGAAAAATACGCGGTAAAGGAGGAGTGTAAGCCCGAGCCCCAGGAGACCGCCGAGAAAGACCTCTACTCTGGTGTGTATCCCGCCCACGAGTCTCGAATGACTGACCATGACAGCCAGCACCGCTGACAGTATGACCACGAACGGATCAAGGGAGATGAGGCTTATGCTTGTGGCAAGCGAAAAGGCTACGGCAGAGTGTCCGCTGGGCATTCCACCGTGCAGCGGCCTGCCCCTTCCCGCAAGGGCCTTCAACGTGACGACCGCGATAAGGACAAGGAGGAGCGAGATGATGGCTATATGGCCGGAAAAAGTCCTCGCGTCGCGCAGGAGAAGACCCATGGGCTCATAGATGTACTTCGTGAATATCATGTAAGACATTATGGCCACCCCGATAGACGCTATGAGGACAGCGCCTGCCGAGACATCCTTCGCGTTCTTCGCTATCATGTGGTGCTTGTCCTCGACGAGGTTGACCGTCTCCTCGATGGCGGTGTTCATCATCTCGGCGAAAAGCAGGATGATGACAGCCATCGCGAAGAGCACGAACTCTATCACGGGGAGTTCGAGAAACAGGCTCAGGAACAGAGCCCCTGCGGCTATGATGTAATGGTACCTGACGTGCCTCTGCGTCTTGAAGGCGTAGATGACGCCCTCAATCGCGAAGTTCAGGCTCTCGAACCAGTTCTTGGGCTTTTTTATCTCTCCCGTATCCATTCTTCCATTTTAGCCTAACATGCCCATTAAATAAAGTATTCCCATAGCGACGCTCATCATCAGGGCCATTACTGCCGCGGCCTCCAGCATCTTGAGCTTATGCACTCTTTTCAAGATGAGCACGTTTACAGGTATCGACCACAGGCTCAATACCGCGCCGAGCGCGGGCACTGCCTGGGCCCATGAGATTATCCAACCGAGAGAAGTCGCCCTGTAATGAGCACATTGAGGACCGGGGCGAACAGCAACAGAAAAGCAGCCTCCGCGGGAACCGAGACCTGGCCTTCGAAAACAGCTCCTATGGCCACGGCCAGCCCGCCTATGGCGAGTATAAGTATGCCGGGCTTGAGGGCGCGCTCATCTGTTGCGGCCTCCTCTGCGGCCGCGCCTTTGAGTAGCAGTATCTCTAAACTTTTTTTAAGGTATTTTTTGAATTCAAAAGGCGCCTTTGTTTCCATCAGGTCAGATAAGCCTCCCGGCGCGCAGCGTTCCCATCAGCTCCTCTTCCTTATCTTTCATCTTCCTGGCCTGGCGGCCTCCCTTTACATGGTCGTAGCCCGCAAGGTGCAGCAGCCCGTGCACAAGGAGCCTTGCCATTTCCTCGTCAAAGGTCACGCCGAACTCGATTGCCTGCGAAGCGGCTTTTTCGGTAGATATGACAATATCACCCATAAGATACTCATCTTCCATCGGGAAGCTCAGTACGTCGGTTGGTTTGTCCTTGCCCCTGTACTCCCGGTTCAGCTCCCTTACTTCGGCGTTGCCGGTCAAAAGCACGCTCAGCTCGCGGTCTTCAAACCCCAAGCCTTTTAATGCGGTCTCTGCCATTTTTTTTATCTTCGTCCGGCCTTTTCCCTGAACCAGTACCTTCAAGTTCCTTCTCCTTCAGTATATCGACGGGTTCGGGATAGTCCACCCGCTGGTGATACATGCCCTCGAACACCTTGTTGAAGCTCCTTGTTATGGCGTGGAGGTCCTTCAAGGTCAGCTCGCAGTCGTCAAGCTGGCCGTCCGAGAATATCTTGTTCACGATCTTTTGAGT
>JACPGA010000042.1 GCA_016182705.1 Deltaproteobacteria bacterium | reverse complement strand
GATGCTCCTCCATGTGGAGCATACGAGGGAAGACGAGGTCCTTTGCAGCCACAGGGTCCTGAACGACGCTGTCATAAAGGGCGACAACGCAAGGCTCGTGCGCCTGGAGACCCGCATAAACAAAGAGTATGTGAACACCTACAGGGCCGACGGCCTTATCATAGCCACCCCGACCGGCTCAACCGCTTATTCCCTGTCGGCCAACGGCCCGATACTCTACCCCACGATACATTCCATAATCGTCGCCCCTATCTGCCCGTTCAACCTGACGAACAGGCCGGTCGTCATACCCGACTGGATGACCGTCGATGTCACGGTGAGCCCGGACCAGCACGCCGTAGAGCTTATCCTCGACGGACAGGTCGATATGCCGCTGGAGAGCGGGGACGTGATAAAGATAAGAAGGGCCGAAGAGAGCGCCTATCTTATCAAATACCAGGGCAAGAGCTATTTTGATATACTCAGGGAACGGCTCATGTGGGAAGTGAAGGTCGTAAGGAACTGAGCCCAGGCTGCTGAAAAAGGCCCATCTGCGTTGTCGGCATCAAAGCGAGCTGATTGCGGCGTACATACAGAGTACGCCTCATTACTCGCGTCCGTACTCCTGGCATCTGGACCTTTTTGAGCAGCCTGCCAACCTGCACAATCATTAATTAGACAGCCCAACAGGCCCGCCTATGCTCGTAGAACTTAACATTAAAGACTTCGCGATAATCGACTCTCTCGCTATCGGGTTCGGGCCCGGCCTCAACATATTCACTGGCGAGACCGGCGCGGGCAAATCCATTATAATGGACGCCCTCTCCCTCATACTCGGCGACAGGGCCTCTAACGAAATCATAAGAGAAGGCAGCGATGAAGCGCAGGTCGAGGCCCTTTTCGATGTTTCGGCCAGCCGCGCCAAGGGGCTCGATAGCGTCCTTTCGGAGGCTGGCATCAATTCTTCCGACGAGCTTGTTGTAAAGCGGGTCGTCCAGCGGGCTGGAAGGAACAGGATATACATAAACGGCGCGCTTGCCACGCTGGTCACGCTTACAGAGGTCGGCAGGAGGCTCATAGACATATACGGCCAGAGTGAGCACCAGTCATTGACAAGGCCTGAAGAGCACATGGAGCTCCTTGATTCGTTCGGCACGCTTGGCCCCATGCGCTCGCATATGGCAGGCGCGTACAGGGAGTATGCCGCGGCGAGGAAGGAACTCGACTCGCTTTTGCAGGACTCGAAGAACGCTTCCGACAAGCGCGACTTGCTTGCCTATCAGCTCAAAGAGCTTAGCGACGCCGCATTGAAGCCCGGAGAGGAAGAGGTCCTTAAAAAAGACAGGGAGCGCCTCCAGAACGCCGGCAGGCTCGGGGCCGTGACTGAAGACGCCGAGAGGGCCATCTACTCTGATTCCGGCTCAATAACCGAAAAGCTCGGCTCGATCTCAAAGGCATTGAAAGACCTTTCAGCCATAGACCCGTCTCTTGCGGGCGCGGCAAAATCCATCGAAGAGTGCCTCGTATCCCTTGAGGACACGGGAGCGTTCCTGCGGGACTATTGCTCGTCCATAGAGGCCGACCCCGAGGCATTGGAGGCCGCGTCCGACAGGCTCGACCTCATTGGCAAGCTCAGGAAAAAGCACGGCGTAACGCTTGAAGAGCTGATAGCGAAAAAAGAGGCGCTTGAAACGGAATTGCGCCTCCTCGATAATATAGAGTTCAGGGCCGGAGAGATAGAGGCCAGGGTCAAAACCTTGAAAGGGAAGGCTGAGGAGGCTGCCGCGCACCTCAGCGAGGCCCGCAAGAGCGCCGCGACCGAGCTTGAGTCGCTCATTGAAAACGAGTTGACGACGCTCGGCATGAAAGGCGTCGTCTTCGAGGCGGCCATAGACGCGGACGCGGGGCACGACGGGGCCCTGAGGCTCACGGAAAAGGGCTTTGACAGGGTGAGCTTTTTTATCGCAACCAACAAGGGCGAAGGGTTAAAGCCGCTGGCGAGGATAGCCTCAGGCGGCGAGCTTTCAAGGATAATGCTCGCCATGAAGAGCGTCATGGCAACGGGTAAGGTCTCGACTCTCATATTCGACGAGATAGACACCGGCGTGAGCGGCTCCATTGCGCAGGTTGTTGGATTGAAGCTCAAAGAGGTCTCGAAAGGCAGCCAGGTGCTCTGCATAACGCACCTGCCGCAGGTCGCGGCTTTCGCTGACAGGCACTTCGTTGTCTCTAAAAAGACCGCTAACGCAAGGACAGTCACGACTGTCGCGGAGGCGGCCGGGGACGAGCGGATAGGCGAGATATCCGGGATGCTCGGCGGGCTTAAAGTCACGGACACCACAAGAAAACACGCGGCAGAGCTTATCGAGGCCGCTATGGGTTTGTCAAACAAAAGGAAAGCGCCTGCCAAGAGGCCGGGCGCCACGGAGGGCAAGGGTTAGAATTGCTGAGAAAAGCAGTTTCAGGTGATGTTCCGGCCATCTACGAGATAGTAGAGGCGTTCGCTAAAAAAGGAATAATGCTGCACAGGGCGGAGACAGACATATGCGACAGCCTCCGTGATTTCTTTGTGTACGAATCGGACGGCAGGGTCATTGGCACCTGCGCCCTGCACATATGTTCGTCAGACATGGGCGAGATAAGGTCGCTTGCCGTAAGGGAGGGGCACACGAGGGCGGGCATAGGGACAAAGCTCGTGACGGCGTGCCTCGACGAGGCACGCTCGCTTGGCTTGAAGAGGGTCTTCGCGCTGACCTACCAGACCGCCTTTTTCAACAAGCTCAGGTTCAAGGTCATAAGCAAGGACCTCCTTCCCCACAAGATATGGGGCGACTGCATAAAATGCGTCAAGTTCCCCAACTGCGACGAGAATGCTGTTATAATCGCCATCGAGGGGCAGCAGATACCGAAAGGGGGGACGCATGAAAAACATGCTTAAGGAAGCTGGCGCAAGCCGCGTCATAGACAGGCTTAAGAAAGGACTCGAAGGCAGGGCCGAGTCGTTTGAAATATATTTCTCCACGCAGAAGGGCTTCGGGGTCGAGGCAAAAGAAGGCCAGGTAGACGCCCTCAAGGTGCGCTCGAGCGCGGGCGTGGGCATAAGGACCATATCAAAAGGGAAACTGGGCTTCGCCTTCTCCAGCGTCCTGGACGACGCCGTTCTCGATGAGATGGCCGCCAAGGCCGTGGCCGGAAGTCTGGAGGCATCCGTCGATAAATTCCTGAAGCTGCCTTCCCCGGGACCTGCGCGCTCGGAAGAGGGGCTGGGAATATTCGATAGCGCTTACCTTAGCATTCCTGAGGAAGAAAAGATAAAAAAGGCCCTGGAGATAGAAAAGGCCGCGATGGGCTTTGACGCAAGGGTAAAGAGGATAAGAAAGGCCTCTTACTCCGAGTCTGTCACGGCCGACAGGGTCGTGAACTCTAACGGCGTCGATGTTTCTCATTCAGCCACGTATTTCACCGGCAGCGTCACCGCGGTCGCCGAGGACAAGGGTGAGTCGCAGATGGGCTGGGAGATGGGCATGGGCCACGGGATTGATGCCATAGACCCGGCCTGGATAGGGAAGACCGCCGCCAGGAACGCGGTGAGGCTCCTTGGGGCACGGGAGATAAAGACTGTCAAATGCCCGGCAATAATCGAGAACACGGTTGCCTGCGAGCTGCTTGAATCTCTGGCCAGCTCCTTTCTCGGCGATAACGTCGAAAAGGGCAAATCCATGCTCATTGGCAAGCTGGGAGCGAAAATAGCTTCTCCCGTGCTTAATATATTCGATGATGGTATAATGAACGGCGGTTGGGCGACTTCGGCCTATGATGCCGAAGGCACTGCTACAAACAGGACCCCCCTTGTGCTGGAGGGGGTATGCCAGGGTTTTCTTTATGATACGTACTGGGCCGGAAGGGCAAAGAAGGCCTCGACCGGCAATGCCGCCAGGGGTGGATACAAGTCAACGCCCGGAGGCGGCCTTAATAATATCTACATAGAAAAGGGCGGGAAAAGTTTCGAGGACCTTCTTGAAGACCTCGGGAAGGGGCTTTTCATAACCGAGTTCCTTGGCGTGCACACTATTAATACCGTGAGCGGGGATTTTTCCCTGGGCGCCGCCGGTTTCTGGATCGAAGGAGGGGTTATTGCCTACCCCGTAAGGGGCATGGCAATAGCTGGCAACCTCCTCGAGCTTTTCTCAAAGGTAGGGGCCTGCGCGTCCGACTTGAGGTTCATGGGGTCAATAGGCGCGCCAAGCCTCCTTGTAAACGAAGTAGAGGCGAGTGGGACATGATAGAAACGACTATCAAGGACGACTTGAAAAAGGTAGAGGAAGGGCTTGCCCGCAACCAGCTTTTCACCGGGCTTGAGGACTTCTATCTTAAGGGCATCATCTCAAGGGGCGAGGTCAGGACCTGGCCTGCCGGGACCCAGATAATAACCGAGGGCGACCCCGGGGACGCGGTCTTTTTCATTATCTCCGGCAGGGTGAAAGTGACGCTGTACGGCGAGGAAGGCCGGGAAATAGTGCTCGCCATCCTGAACGATGGCGACATGTTCGGCGAGATGTCGATAATAGACGACAAGCCGAGGTCGGCCAACGTCGAGGCCGTGCAGGACCTCCAGTGCCTGGTCGTGACAAAAAGCGCGTTCCTTGATTACATGTCCCGCCACCATAAGGTATACATGAGGTTTTTCGCCTACCTGACCGGCAGGCTCAGGGAAGCCACAAGAAAGATCGGCGGGCTTGCCCTTCTGGACGTCTGCGGAAGGATAGCGCATACCCTGATGGGCATGGCCAAGGCCAAGGCCGATGGCGCTGACAGGGATGTCATAGAGATAGAAAGGCCCACCCACGAGCAGCTCGCGGCAATGATAGGCTCGTCGAGGGAAGTCGTAAGCAGGGCATTGAAAAAAATGACACAGGAAGGCTACATCAAGATAGAAAAGGACAGGATACTCCTTTACATCTCAGAGTAAGCTTTTTCGCTTATCCCGCTGATTCCAATGGCCCGGACAGGTTTCCAAAAACCTGTCCGGGCTTTTGTTTTTTTATTCCATAAGAAAATCAGGTGGATACATTTGCCCGGCAGGTACGGGTGACAGCTGTCACTGCCCGCTGAGCCTTCTTTGAAGTAGACTGCCCTCAGGTTTTCTGCTCTGATAGTCAAAAACCTTGACAAGGAGGGCGGCCTCGTGCTAAGGAATACAATCCAAAAAAGAACCTTTTCAGGGTTTTCTCCTTCTTCTGGCTTGGTTCTTTCAAGTTTCTCAGCCTCCTGCCGAAATAAGGAGGTCATCGGGGATCGTCAGCCGGGGTCGCCTGTCACCGGACGGGATCGCTCCGGATTCAGACTCGCCAATTAAGCCGGTCCTTTGGCTGGCGGCAAAGGCGCCCCTCAGGGGCCGCAATGCAGGGCCGGTTCCACTGACAACAACAAGCAACAGGAAAATACAAGGAAGGGAGGTTTGAAGTTGGATAAGAGATTTTTTACGCTATTCGTTCTGACCAACGACGCCTCAAAGACCAGGCAGTTCAGGCTCCCCTTCAGGTCGCTGAAGATAGCCGGAGCAGTCTCAGGCCTTTTCGCACTTTTGCTCGCGTTCGTCCTGTTCGATTACGCAAGGCTTAAGACAACAGACATGGAGTACGGTCCCATGGCGAGCTCCGAGCAGAAGCTCGCGCTCCAGGGCTTCGCTTCGAGGATAAAGGAACTCGAAGGCCAGCTCGCTAAACTGAGCCTGTTCGACAAGAAGATCAGGATCATCGCCAATCTGGAAAAAGAGCCCAGGCCCGCCGGTCAGGCAGAACATCAGCTTCTCGGCATGGGCGGTGATTCGGTCGTGGAAGAAGAGATGTTCACGCGCCCGGGCGCCAAGGTCGGCGAGCTCGTTGACAAGATGCGCTCCGACCTCATGAATCTCGAACACATTGCGAGCACGCAGGAAGAGAGCTTCACCGAGTTGAAAGACTATCTCGCAAAGCGTTCGGTAATGCTTGCCTCGACGCCTTCGATACTCCCTGCCAAGGGGTGGGTGACTTCCAATTACGGCAGCAGGGTCTCCCCCTTTACCGGCACCCCCCAGCACCATACGGGCATGGACATCGCCAACCGCATAGGCACGCCGGTTTCAGCTTCGGCTGACGGCATAGTCGTACAGGCCGGAAAGGATGCGAGCCTCGGCAAGTTCGTGGTTATCTCCCACGGCTACGGCATCAAGACGACCTACGGCCACCTTTCCGAGCTTTCGGTGAACGCCGGGCAGAAGGTTAAAAGGGGCGCTCAGATAGGCCAGATGGGCAACACCGGAAGGTCTACCGGGCCGCACCTCCATTACGCGGTTTCAGTTAACGGGCTCAACGTCAACCCGGAAAAGTATATAGTCGATTGAGGGTTTTAAGCGCGCCCATGCACAGAAGCCCTGACGGGGACTGACCCGCAGGGCTTTTTTTGTTGTCAGGCCGCTGAAAAGCCCCATCTGCGTTGTTGTCATCGTCGCTCGTAATTGCGGCGTACGAGCAGAGTACGCCTCTTTCTCAAAGCATCTGTCAGGTCTTTGACGGCTTTCGGGGTTCAAATGGGTATGAAAAAAGTTTTATCGGTATGGAAATGTCGATGTGATTATGCTATCATAACTGTTTACGGAACCATCTATCGGGGCGCGAATAGCGTCCGGAAACCCATGAAAGGACAGCTTTTTTCATAGCGATAAAAAATGTTCAATAATCTTTTAAAGAAAGTTTTCGGCTCCAGGAATGACCGCGAGGTAAAGCGGATAATGCCGGTTGTCGAGCAGATAAACGCGCTCGAGCCGAAGATGAAGGCCATAAGCGACGAGGGATTCAAGGAGCTTACGGCGAAGTTCAGAGAAGAACTCGCCGGGGGCAAGACCCTTGACGACATACTGCCAGAGGCTTTCGCCGCCGTAAGGGAAGTCGCCTGGAGGCGCCTGAAGATGCGCCACTTCGATGTCCAGCTCATCGGCGGCTATGTCCTGAATGAGGGTAAAATATCCGAGATGAAAACGGGCGAGGGCAAAACCCTCGTGGCCACCCTTCCTCTGTACCTGAACGCCCTGCCGGGCAAGGGCTCGCACCTCGTAACAGTGAACGACTACCTGGCCAAGAGGGACTCCCACTGGATGGGAGCGGTCTACCATGCCCTCGGCCTTACCGTGTCCGTCATACAGCACGAGGCGAGCTATCTTTACGACCCTACCTATACCGAGGGGCCGGGAAGCTTCATCCATTTCCGCCAGATATCCAGGAAAGAGGCGTATAACGCCGACATAACCTACGGCACCAACAACGAGTACGGTTTCGATTACCTCCGTGACAACATGAAATTCTCCCTTGAGGAGTATGTGCAGAGGGACCACCATTACGCCATAGTCGACGAGGTCGACTCCATACTCATCGACGAGGCCAGGACGCCCCTTATCATCTCCGGGCCTACCGACGATTCCACCGATAAATATTACGTCATAGACAGGATAATGCCGTCCCTCAAGAAGGAAGAGCATTATACCGTCGATGAAAAAGCCAAACAGGTCCTCCTTACGGAAGACGGCATGAGCAAGGTCGAGGAACTCCTCGAAGTTGACAACCTCTACGACCCGGCCCACCTGGAAACGCTCCACCACGTGAACCAGGCCCTGTACGCCCATGTATTGAAGCACAGGGACGTTGACTACGTCGTGAAGGACGGACAGGTCATCATAGTCGATGAGTTCACCGGAAGGCTCATGGCCGGCAGGCGCTGGTCAGACGGGCTCCATCAGGCAGTTGAAGCCAAGGAAAAGGTCAAGATAGAGAACGAGAACCAGACCCTGGCGACCATCACATTCCAGAACTATTTCAGGATGTACGAAAAGCTCTCCGGCATGACCGGCACCGCCGACACAGAGGCTTCCGAGTTCCACTCCATCTACGGCCTCGAGGTCGTGATCATCCCTACTAACAGGGGACTTGCGAGGAAGGACAACACCGATCTCGTCTACAAGACCAAAAAGGAAAAGTTCAAGGCTGTTATAAAGGACATCGAAGAGTCGTACAAGCAGGGCCGCCCCGTGCTCGTCGGCACCATATCAATCGACGATTCGGAAAAGCTCGCCAAGATGCTCGTGACCCATAAGATACCCCACACGGTCCTGAACGCCAAACAGCACGAGAGGGAAGCCGAGATAGTCGCCCAGGCCGGACGCCTGCGCGCTGTGACCATCTCGACCAACATGGCCGGCAGGGGCACGGACATACTGCTCGGAGGCAACCCCGAGTATCTGGCCGCATCTCGCGCGGGCAAGGACGACTCGACCGAAAACTACCATGAGGCTGTCGAGAAGGCCAAGGCGCTCTGCGAAGAGGAAAAACAGAAAGTGCTGGCATTGGGCGGCCTTTACATACTCGGCACCGAAAGGCACGAGTCAAGGCGCATAGACAACCAGCTCAGGGGCCGCGCGGGCCGTCAGGGCGACCCCGGCGCCTCGCGCTTCTATCTGTCGCTCGAAGACGACCTCTTGAGGATATTCGGCTCCGAGAGGATAGCTTCGATAATGGAGAAAATAGGCCTCGAAGAGGACACGCCCATCGAGCACGGCCTCGTTTCAAGGGCCATAGAGAACGCGCAGAAAAAGGTCGAGGGGCACAACTTCGACATAAGAAAGCACCTGCTTGAGTACGACGACGTGATGAACCAGCAGAGGGAAGTCGTCTACGGTTACAGGAAGCAGATACTCGGGCAGTCGGGCCTGCGCGACATGGTCAGGGAGTTTTCGGAAGAGGTCTGCCGTGACATCGCGGCGACCCACGTCGAGGAGAAGTCAGACCCTTCGGAATGGGACTTCAAGTCCATCAACGACGCTTGCCTTATCCAGTTCGGCATAGGCTTCGCCAGCGCCGATATCAACGGCGCTTCCACCCGCGACGAACTTGCCGAAGCCATAGCCGCCAAGGCCTGGAAGTCTTACGATGAAAAGATCGCTGCCGTAGGGGACGAGCCCTTCGCGCAGTTTGAGAAAGTTATAATGCTCCACACGCTCGACACGCTCTGGAAGGACCACCTCCTTTCGATGGACCACCTGAAGGGCGGCATCGGGCTTCGCGGCTACGGGCAGAAGAACCCTCTCCAGGAGTACAAGAAAGAGGGCTATGACATGTTCGTTGACATGATAGCCAGGCTCAAGAGCGAAGTCTGCGAACGGCTCTTCAAGGTACAGATAAAGAGGGAAGAAGAAACCGGCGCGTCCCCGGCCCCAACGCCCAGGCAGCATGTGAGGCCCCAGAAGGTGACTTACTCGCGCGGAGAAGAGCCCGAGGAGGAAGCAAAGGAACAGCCTATTACGCGTTTCGGGGACAAGGTCGGCAGGAACGACCCGTGCCCGTGCGGAAGCGGTCTCAAGTACAAGCGGTGCTGCGCGGAAAAGAGCGCGAGATGACCGGGGGAGCTGAACATCACAATGGCATCTGATAAATCGAAGCCAGGCAGGCTGCCCGCTTTAAGGGTCACCGGCTTCAGGGCCGCGGGAGTAGCCGCGGGCATAAAGAAGAACGGCAAGAAAGACCTTGCCCTCATCGTGAGCGACAAGCCGGCGCAGGTAGCGGGTCTTTTTACGACAAATAATGTCAAGGCCGCCCCTGTGCTTCTTGACATGAAGCGCGTTAAAAAAGGAGTCGCGAGCGGACTTATCGTCAACAGCGGCAACGCCAACGCCTGCACCGGCGCTGACGGCGCGAAAGTAGCCGAAGAGATGACCTCTCTCGCGGAAGCTGCCCTCGGGTTGAAAAAGGGCTCCATGCTCGTCTGCTCGACCGGCGTCATCGGCGTGCCTTTGCCAATAGCGAAGGTCGCCTCAGGCGTCCCGACGGCGGTAAAGGCCCTGGGTTATGACGGCCTCCCGGCTGCCGGAGAAGCCATGATGACCACCGACGCTTTCCAGAAGGCCGGAGAGCGCAGGGCTAAAATAGGCGGCCGCGAAGTCATCATAGCTGGCTTATGCAAGGGCGCTGGCATGATATGCCCCAACATGGCGACCATGCTCGCCTTCTTCATGACTGACGCAAATATCAAGGCCCCTCTTCTCGCCGAAGCCCTCAAAAAGGCCGTAGCGGCATCTTTCAACAGCATAATCGTAGACAACGACACTTCGACCAACGACACTGTCCTCGCCTTTGCCAACGGCATGAGCGGGGCCGACGAGATAAAGGCGGGCACAAAGGAATTAAAGGAATTCACCGACATCCTCACCTCGCTTTCCGTGGAACTCGCGCAGATGATAGTGAGGGACGGTGAAGGGGCGACCCGCCTTGTCGAAATAGAGATAAAGGGCGCGGCGTCAGCGCAGGAAGCAAGGAGCGGCGTGCGCACTGTCGCCGAGTCGTTCCTCTGCAAGACCGCCTTTTTCGGCGGCGACCCTAACTGGGGCCGCGTCATGGCGGCGCTCGGCAGGGCCGGAATACGCATGAAGGAAGAGCGCGTCTCGATAGAGTTCAACGGAGTCAGGGTCGTTGAAAAGGGCCTCGATACCGGTAAGGAAAAAGAAGCGGCAAGGGCCATGAAGCAGGACACGCTCGTGGTCTCTGTCGACCTTAAATCTGGAAAGAGCTCGGACAGGGTCTGGACTTCGGACCTCACATATGAGTACGTCAAGATAAACTCCGCCTACAGGACCTGAAGGAGGCGCAATGGATATTTTCTGGAAAGAAGCTGAAAGATGGCTCAGGCAGGCCGAGTATGACCTCAAGGCCGCCGAGTGGTGTCAGCAGGGCGGGTTTTTCGCGCCCGCTGCCTTCTGGTCCCAGCAGTCCGCAGCCAAGGCATTGAGGGCGTTCCTGTTCCTCAATAAGGAGGACGCAAGGGAAACCCGTTCGGTTGTAGACCTCCTTGACAGGGCGCTTGTTTACGACGAAGGCTTCAAGAGTTTTGTGGCATCTTCACGGAGGCTCGACATTTATTACAAGACCTCCCGCTTTCCCGACGCGCTTCCCGGCGGCGTGCCCGCCGAGGTGATATCAGACAAGGACGCGGTCGAAGCAATCAGGCAGGCCGCTGACATACTCGAGATAATCGAGAAGAGGAGGAAGGGCTATCTTCCCGATGCCCTTTAGGGATTTGGGAAAACGCCGTTTCTTCAGGCTTAAAACATGCAAGGCGTCAGCCTGCCAGTGGATAACTTTATCCTTATAATTATTCCTTTCCTGTTCGGCGCCGTAGTGGGCAGCTTCCTGAATGTATGCATCTACAGGCTCCCGCTCGGCATGTCTATCGTGACCCCTCCTTCGAGCTGTCCGAATTGCGGCTCGCGAGTGCCTTTTTATTTGAACGTCCCCATCTTGAGCTACTTAGTCCTTGCCGGAAAATGTTCGTCCTGCAAGGTCTCTTTTTCCGCGAGATACCCGGCTGTCGAAGCGCTGACAGGCCTCATGGCCGTCTTTACCTTCATGAAGTTCGGCCCCTCAACAGACGCCCTCATTTATTTCAGTTTCATAAGCGCCCTCATTGTCATAACCTTCATAGACCTTGACCTCCAGATAATCCCTGACGTCATAAGCCTGCCCGGCATCGTCCTTGGCTTTGCCGCCTCTTTCGTGTTGTTTGATTTGACAGTCCTTGAGTCGGCCATAGGGCTTATCGTTGGCGGAGGCATACTCTTTCTGATAGCGTTCGGCTACCACCTTATAACCGGACACGAGGGCATGGGAGGCGGAGACATAAAGCTGCTTGCCATGATAGGCGCTTTCCTCGGGTGGAAGGGCGTCCTTCTGACCCTGCTCCTCAGCTCGTTTACCGGAGCCATAACAGGCGGCGTCCTCATGTACGCATTTGGCAAAGGCGGGCGCTATGCCATACCGTTCGGCCCATTTCTCGCCCTCGGGGCCGTCCTCCATCTTTTCTTCGGCGAAAAGCTCATCAGCTGGTACATAATGAGGGCGTCAGGATTCTGAGATGAAGCGAAAAGGCCAGGGCATACGTTTCCAGCTCACGGCCGGGATAGTCATAATGACTATCGCCGGAATAGGGCTCATCGGCCTCATGAGCATCAAGATAGTCGAGCGGAGCGCCATCCAGTGGAAGATAAGCCAGGCGGAGGATACCGTGGGTTTTGTGCGCGCCTCGATGCGCCTGTCTTCCGAGAGCGGCCAGGCGTGGGGCGCGGGAGCCTCGGCGGAGCATTACACCCTGTG
>JACPGA010000300.1 GCA_016182705.1 Deltaproteobacteria bacterium | reverse complement strand
GCCTGATTCCGGCAGTTTGAGGCTCCTGCTTAGACTTTGGCTTCCCTGAGGAACTTGGCGGCCTCTTCAGGAGGGGTCGGGTTGATATAGAAGCCGGAGCCCCATTCGAACCCGGCCACTTTCGTAAGCTTCGGTATGAGTTCGAAATGCCAGTGATAGAACTGAGAAGCTCCATCCCTTATGGGAGCGGCGTGGAGTATGAAGTTGTATGGCGGGAAGTTCAGGACCTTGTCCATCCTCCGGAGCACATCGGAGAATATCATGGACAGGCTCTCATAGTGGTGTTTCTGCGCGTTCTCGAAGTTCGACTCGTGGACCTTCGGCATTATCCATATCTCGAAGGGGGATTTGGGCGCGTACGGGCAGATGGCTATGAAGTCCCTGTTCTCTGAGACCACCCTCACGCCCTGCATGACTTCCTGGCGGATGATGTCGCAGAAAACGCAGCGTTCCTTGAAGTTGTAATATTCGAGCGCGCCGTCGAGCTCTTCTGCCACCCTCTTGGGGATGATGGGCAGGGCGATGAGCTGTGAGTGGCTGTGCTCGAGGGTCGCTCCAGCCGCCTCGCCGTGGTTCTTGAATATAAGTATATAGCGCAGGCGCTGGTCTTTTCTCAGGTCGATTATTCTGTCCCTGTAAGCCCAGAGGACTTCTTCTATCTGCGCGTGGGAGAGCTTGGCAAGCGTGTCGGTATGCAGGGGAGATTCGATTATAACTTCGTGCGCGCCGACGCCGTTCATCTTGTCGTAGACGCCGTCGCCTTCGCGGTTCAGCTCGCCTTCGACTTTCAATGCCGGGTACTTGTTCGGCACAACCCTTACGTGCCAGCCCGCTGAATTGGGCAAGCCGCCGTTTTTCCTGTAGGCCAGGACTTCGGCAGGCGTTTTTGGCTCGTTGCCCGGGCAAAACGGGCAGAACCCGACTTTGACAGTCGGCTGGGTAAATTCGAATTCAGAGGGGCGCTTGCCCCTCTCGGTCGATATGATTACCCATCTTCCTACAATGGGGTCTTTTCTAAGTTCGGGCATTTACTCTCCTTGGTAGCTGAAAGAGGGCAAAAAAAAGGGAATGAATGAGGCGGGGCGGACGCGGACAGACTCACAGGACCTGGCAGAGCTTTTAAAGGGTCTTGACTTTCGCCTTTTCGAGCTCTTCTTCTTCCTTTTTGCATTCTATGCAGCAGGTCGTGACCGGTCTTGCCTCGAGCCTCTTGTCGGATATGTCTTCGCCGCACAGCTCACAGACCCCGAAACTGCCGTCGTCGATCCTCTCGAGCGCCTCTTTGACTTTGGATATGAGCTTTCTCTCCCTGTCCTTGACCCTGAGGAGGAAGTTCCTGTCCGTCTCAAGTGAAGCGCGGTCAGTGGGGTCGGGGAAGTTCTCTTCCTTTTCGCTCATCCCGGAAACAGCCTTGTCAGCTCCGCTCAGCAGCTCTTCGAGTTTTCCGTTCAGAATTGACCTGAAATGCTCAAGCTTGTCTTTTTCCATGATTTTAAAGTATAACCGAAAAAATACTTAATTGTAAATAGAATTTCTACACATGCGGCCCGAGGGCTCAAATTCTATTCCCGGACGTAAGTACCGCTTTTACCGCCGGTTTTTTTCATAAGCCTTATATCGGTGAGGACCATTCCCTTGTCAGCCGCCTTGCACATATCATAAACAGTGAGGGCCGCGGCTGAAACCGCTGTCAAGGCCTCCATCTCGACTCCGGTCTGCGAGGCTATCTTCGCGGTCGCGGTTATCTCTATCGAGGGCGGGTCGGATACCGGCTCGAAATCGACAGTCACGCTCGTTATGTTGAGCGGGTGGCAAAGCGGTATTATCTCGGCGGTCTTCTTGGCGGCCATTATCCCGGCCACCCTTGCCACGCCGAGCACGTCGCCTTTTTTTACTTCGCTGGCAAGTATCAGGTCAAGCGTCTCTTTTTTCATGAGCACCCGGCCCTTTGCCACGGCCTCCCGTTCTGTGGAAGCCTTCGGCGTCACGTCGACCATCCTTGCCTTGCCGCGCTCATCTATGTGCGTAAGCCCCATACTCGAAAACCCCCGCTCTTTATTTTACAGGCTTTGCCTCTACTATGCGGCCGCCTTCAACGGTAAGCAGGAACAGGCCCTTTTCGGCTTCGCGCCTCGCGTTGAAACTGATGGAGCCGGTGGCCCCCCTGAAGTCCTTCAAACCACGGAGCCTTCCAGCGACATATTCCCTGTCCATACCCTGGTCCTTCGCGGCAATCATAAGCATCCTGGCCGCGTCATAAGCCTGGGCCGAGAGCACTCCCGGCTCCTTGCCGTAAGCGTCCACGAACCTTCTGGTAAACTCCTCGGTGCCGGATTTGCCGCTCGCCGCGAAAAAGCCGTCCACGAAAACAGCGCCCTCGACCGATTTACCAGCCAGCTCCGGAAGCCTCGGCGAGTTCCATCCGTTCGCCCCGAGAAGCTGTACGCCTTTTATGTTGTAATAATCAAGGTACGGGACTATGAGGGCTGCCGCTTCAAACGAATCAGGGAGGAAGAGCGCGTCGACCTTGACTGTCGGGGTGAACTCGCGCACCTTTCTCCTGCCGTCCATCTTTTCGGTTGCCTTGACGCCGAAGATCCTCTTGACCTCGGTGGAAAAATCGGCCGTGCCTGGCGCGTACGCGGCCTGCCTTACGACCGCCCCGCCCCGCTCCTTGACGGCCATCTCGAAATAACGCGCGAGTTCCACGCCGTAGTTGGTCTGCGGGTAGAGCACTGCGAACTTCTTTTGCCCTTTTCCTGCCGAGTAACCGGCAAGAGCGCGCCCCTGGTCCTCCGGGGTAAGAAAGTTCCTGAAAACATAATCGCCTGCCGAAGTCACGCCCTCTTTCTGGGAAAGGGTGATGACCGGGATGCGCAGCCTCTGGCCGCTCCTGGCCGCTTCCG
>JACPGA010000041.1 GCA_016182705.1 Deltaproteobacteria bacterium | reverse complement strand
CTTTTACGACCAGACCGATACTCTTCAATACTCCTCCGGATAAGAAAATTACCTCTGCGGCTCTATTATAACCTTGATGGAATCCCCTGCCTGTGACGCCAGGCGAAAACCCTCCGCAGCCTCTCCAAGCCCGAGCCTGTGGGTTATCATGTCACTCACATCGACCCTGCGTGCAGCTATGAGGTCGATCGCCATCTGCGTATCGAGCGGCGGGGAGGCGTATGAATTTATTATCGTGATGTTGTCACGCCAGAGGTCGAAGAGCGGGAACGGATAAGTCCCTCCCGGCTCTTTCGGGGCGAAAAGGATAATCGTGCCGCCCCTGTCCACGCTCTTCAATGCCTGAGCTATCGCAGGGTCGCTCGAGGCGCAGACTATAACAAGGCCGGGAAGCCTTCCGAGCGCGGCCTTTACCGCCGCCGGGACATCTACCTTGTCGCCCCTGAATACGGCGTCGGCTCCGGACTTCTTCGCGGCTTCCAGCCTGAAATCGTTTATGTCTGTCGCGGCTATTCTTCCGGCGCCGAGCGCTCTTGCGAGCTTTATATGCAGGAGCCCTGACATGCCGCTGCCGATTACAAGGACGTCAGTGCCAGGCGTGAACCTGGCCATCCTGAAAGCGCGGATGACGCAGCCGAGCGGCTCGACAAATGTGCCGTCCTCGAAGCTCACCGAGTCGGGGAGGATGAACGTGCCCCTGTCTACATTTATGGCCGGGACCCTCACGAACTCGCAGAACCCGCCCGGGTCGAAGTTGGTCGTCCGGAGCGTGTCGCATACCGAGTGGCTGCCAGCAAGACAGTACCTGCAGGTGTTGCACGGCACATGATGGGCTACAGTTACCCTGTCCCCGGCCTTGAAACGCGTGACGCCCTGTCCTACGGCTGTTATGGTGCCGGCTATTTCGTGGCCGAGGACCAGAGGGGCCTTCTTTATCCTGTACCACTCCATGACGTCGCTTCCGCAGATGCCGCTGGCCTCTATCTTGACCAGAGCTTCTCCTGCGCCGATGGACGGGACGGGTTTTTGCTCGACGCGCACATCTTTATTATTGTAGTAAACGGCCGCCCTCACAGGCTTCCCTCCGAATAATTTTTACTTCGCGCTGGTGGCCTTCTCGTTGATGAGCGTGTTGAAGAGGTCCCATGCCTTCACCGGGTCGAGGTCCTTGTGGACTATCTCCCTTACAGTCTTTATCATGGCTACCGGGTGCTCGGACTGGAATATGTTCCTGCCCATGTCCACGCCTGCCGCGCCCCTTGAAACGGCGTTATACGCAAGCTCTATGGCTTCCCTCTCGGGTATCTTCTTGCCGCCGGCTATGACTACGGGCACGGGGCAGGTCTTCACGACCTTCTCGAAATCCTCGCAGTAGTAGGTCTTCACGACATGAGCGCCAAGCTCGGCCGCTATCCTGCACGCCAGGCTCAAATATCTCGCGTCCCTGTTCATCTCCTTGCCCACGGCCGTGACGGCCAAAACCGGTATGCCATACTCCTGCGCCTCGTTTATGAGATCGGCAAGGCCGAGGAGGGATTTCCTTTCAAGCTCGGAGCCGACGAATATCGACATCGCCACGCCCGAGACGTTCATCCTTATGGCGTCCCTGATGGAGACGGTAGTGCCCTCGTCGGCGAGGTTGCCGAGCACGCTCGTGCCGCCGGACACCCTCAACATGATGGGCACATCGACGCTTGTGTCGACAGAGCTTCTGAGTACGCCCCTTGTGAGCATGAGGCAGTCGGCATATTTTACGAGCGGCTCGATTGTTTTGGCCGGGTCCTCAAGGCCTGACGTAGGCCCCAGAAAATAGCCGTGGTCTACAGCGAGCATGACCGTCCTTCCGGTCTCCGGACGGATAATCCTCGAAAGACGGTTCTTCATCCCCCAATCCATTGTGAACCCTCCATTTACGTTTATTTTCAGGCCCGGGCATTCCCCGGACAAAAACCTTTTAAATCAAGCAGTTCGAGAACCAGAGAACAATGTTTAAACAATAAGTTAGAATAGCAAGGTAGCGCTTTCCAGTCAACTGAAAACAATTACGTGTTTCAGGCCCTTCAAGGCTCATACTTTTCCCGGCAATCGTCCGAGCAGAAGTAGACGGTCTTGCCTCCATCTGTCGATTTTACGGCCGCACTCAAAGGCACATAGCTTCCACAGACCGGGTCAAGGGCCATCTCTTCAGCCTTCTGGCGCGGGGCGCTTGAGGCCTCTTTCGCAGGTGGAGGAGGCGCAGGGGCCGCCTTTTGCGCGCTTCTACCCTCAAGGCTCTTCTTCAAGGCCCGCACGATGAAAAAGACGGCTATGAGTATGAGGACGCTTTTCACCTGTCATCCATCTTTCTTACGCCGGACGAATCAAGGCTTTTCGCTATGTCAGATACGCTCCTGCCAAGAACCGGGTGGACAAAATCAGGAGCGATCTCGGCCAACGGGATCATGACAAAGGCCCTCTCATGCGCTGACGGGTGGGGTATCTTAAGGCCCTTCTCGTCCATTACAAGACCGCCGTAGAAGATTATGTCGAGGTCTATTGTCCTGGGCCCCCAGCGCTCTGTCTCCTGGCGGCCCAACCCGGCCTCGACCGACTTCAGATGGGCAAGGAGGGCCTCCGGTGCCAATTCAGTCTCGACACCCATCACGGCGTTCACAAAAGCGGGCTGCTCCTTTATGCCCCATGGCTCTGTCTCGTAAAAGGAGCTCATGAAAACAAGAGTCGCCTTCACTTCGTCGGCGGCACGAAGAACAGCCTTTTTTACATTGGCGATCCTGTCGCCGAGGTTCGAACCTATCGCGATATAAGCTATCATGAAATATCAAAGGGCCTGGACGCCGATGCGGTCCAGGCCCGTCCTGTCGTTTTCTCCCGGTGCCTTATCAGAACTGCAGCTCCAGGGCCTTAAGCCTCTTTTTCATCTCTTCTATTACTCTGTACTCGTCGTCCTTGTTCTTGGCCATGAAAGTGGCCGAGAAACGCAGGTACTGGCCTACATCGTCCCAGGGCACAGTGGAGATATGCGCCTCTTTTATAAAGTACTCGGATACCTCTTCTGCGTTATTGAAGACCGTGTTGGTCTTCTGCGCCTTCTTCGGCGCGCCCACATAAAGGTAGAACGAGCCCTTGGGCATCACCGCTGAAAAGCCGCACGCGCTCAAGGCCTCGACCATGAGCTTGAGCCTGCGCTTGTACTTCTCGGATATTTTGTCGGTTATCTCCGGATGGTCGAGGGCATGTATACCCGCCTTCTGTATGGCTATGAACTGCCCTGAGTCGAAGTTGTCCTTCACATGGCCGTAGGCGGCCACAATCTTCTCGTTTCCGGCGACAAAGGCGAGCCTCCAGCCGGTCATGTTGTAGGCCTTTGAGAAAGAGTGTAT
>JACPGA010000297.1 GCA_016182705.1 Deltaproteobacteria bacterium | reverse complement strand
TTTCGAGGTCGTTGAATTCTTCGAGGGCCGAAAGGCTTACTTCTCCGATAGCCGATATCTTCCCGCGCAGCTCTTCCCTCTTGCCTTCAAGGCCTTCCATGTCTGGCGTCTGTTCGCCCTCGGCTGGCCTGTACTCCTGAAGGAAGGTGCCGTACTTCTCCTGCATCCTCTCGTTGAGGCCCTTTATCGCCAGCTCCATCTCGCGCAGCTCTATTGTAAGCTCGCCTTTAAGCTCCTGCGCCTCGGCGTACTTAGCCTTGACCTCTTTGATCTCGTGCTCGATGGTCTTTATCTGGCTGGCAAGCACATCCAATGCTTCGGCTTTGGCGACCTCTTCTTTTTTAATGCCGTCTATCTGGGAGAGCAACGCTTCGAGCCGCTCTTTTATCGCCGCGGCTTCGTTCTCCTTGGCGGCTATCTCCAGCGCGCTGCGTTCTATCTCGGCCTTTTTCGCCTCTATCCTTCTGCCGGACTCCTCTATGGTGCGCTCCTTTGAGGAGACTTCCCGCTTCAGGGATTCAAGGCGCTCCCTTGAGCTGGCAAGCTTGACCCTTGCTTCGGTGACGACGGCGGATATCTCTTCCTTTTTGCGGTTAAGCGCGCTTGCCTCTTCGGTTATGGCCCCGATCTTGCGGTCTATGCCGGAAAGGTTGCCTTCAAGCCCTTCCCTTTCCTGAGAGTAGGCGGCTTTTTTGGTAGCTGTTTCGGCCAGCTTTCTTTCGGCGTCGGCCACTTCGGCCGTGAGAGAATCCCGTGTGCGCCTGAGCCTTTCGGCTTCGTCTTCCTGCCTCTTCAGTTCGCTTGAGAGGTTGACCTTTTCAATCTCTGATTTGTGGAGCCTGTCGCGAAGCCCGTCTATACGGCCCTTTTCAGAGACTATTTTCCCGTCGAGGGATTTCAATTCCTGCTCAAGGCCCGCTATCTGCTGGGCAAGCGCCTCGGCGTTCGCCCGTATCTTCTTTATCTCGCCCCTTCTCTGGAGTATGCCTGAACCCGAGAGAGCTGACCCGCCCGTCATGACGCCCTGGGCATCTATTATTTCGCCTTCCGTGGTCACAAAGGTGCGGAAACCGCCGCTTTCTTTCCATGCGCTAAGGGCCGCTTCAAGGTTGTCCGCTATGAAGACGTCGCCAAGAAGGCAGCTGACGATTGAATCGTAGCCTTCTTTTATACGGAGCTCCTTTACAAGCTCTCTTACGCCCTGAAGCTGGCCGCCCTGGACAGGTACCAGGGAAGCGACCTGCCTGGCTTCGCTTACCGGGATGAAGCTTGCCCTTCCAGCGCCTTTGGCCTTGAGATATTCTATCGCGCCGATGCCCTCTTTGTGGCTTTCGACGAGAACGTACTGGAGCTTGTCAGCAAGCACTGCCTCGACGGCTTTCTCGCAGCCGGGGTTGGTCTCTATGCAGTCGGCTATGAGGCCGAATATGCCGGTCTTGTCCTGACGCTGCATAATGGCCTTCGCGCCGCCCTTGAGGCTCTCGAAGTTCTTGTCCATGCCTTCGAGAGTGGCGAGCATGGCCGAGGCTTTTGAATATTCGTCTTTTGTCTTTGATATCTCACGGGCTTTTTCGGCCCTGTCTTTTTCAAATGTCTCAAGGCTCTGCCTTACGCCGGTAAGCTCGGCCTGGAGAGCTTCCTTGCGGCTTCCCGCTTCGTTGATGTTCTCCCTCAACGCCTTTATGGGCTCTTCCTTTGATGCCAGCGTAGAAGAGGCGGCCTGTATCTCGGATTTTGCCTTTGCTTCGCGCGCCCTCAGGTGCTCTTCGTCGCGAAGGCAGTTCCCGATAGCGTTCCTGATGTCGGAGAACCTGCTGGATATTTTGAACGACTCGGCTTTAAGGGCCCGCTGGGCGTCTTCCTTGCCGCGAAGCTCGATTGATACCGCTTCCAGCGCCTTTGAGTTCTCGCTCAGCTTTGCGGAGTCTGCCTCTATCAGGGAGACGAGCTCGGTCAGGCTTATTTTCAAAGCCTCTATTTCCTTTGAGGCGCCTTCGCGCCCATTGGAAATCTCTGCTATCTCCAGGCCAAGGCGCTCCTGCGCGCGCCTCAGCTCCTCTGTTCTCATGCTGGCCAATGCCCGGCCCTGTTCTTCGGTCTGTATGGCGCGCTCACATTCGAAAACGCGCTCCCTTATATTCTTGTACTCGCCTTCGACACCGAGGTGCTCGACCTTGAGCTCTTCGGCCTGTTCTTCTTTGGCGGCTATCAGAGTGCCCGCGGCGATCTCCTCGTCCTTTACCGTCTCAAGCCTTTTGGAGACCTTTGAAAGGGCTTCCCTCATCTTGGTGAACTCGAGGGACGAGAGCGTAAGCTCAAGTGTTTTGAGCTCGTCTTTCAATGCCTTGTACCTCTCGGCCTTTTTAGCCTGTCTGCCCAGCGAGTTGAGCTGCCTTTTGACCTCGCTGATGATGTCGTTGACCCTGGTGAGGTTCTCCCGCGTGGACTCGAGCCTTCTTAGCGCCGCGTCCTTCTTGTGCTTGAACTTGTTTATCCCGGCTGCCTCTTCGAAGATGGACCTGCGCTCTTCGGCCTTGGCGGTGATGAGCCAGCCGACCTGCCCCTGCTCGATGATGGAGTAGGCTCTTGTGCCGATTCCCGTGTCAGTGAAAAGGTCTACGATGTCCTTGAGCCTGGACTGTACCTTGTTTATGTAATATTCGCTCTCGCCGGACCTGTAAAGGCGTCTGGCTATCTCTATTTCAGTGAAGTTGGCAAACCTGGCCGAGGCGAGGCCGTCCTCGTTGGAAAAGGTCAGGACGACCTCCGCCATTCCGAGGGGCTTCCTGTGCTCGGAGCCGTTGAAGATGATGTCCTCCATGTGCTTTCCACGAAGGTGCCTTGCGTTCTGCTCACCGAGGACCCACCTTATGGCATCGACGATGTTACTCTTGCCGCATCCGTTGGGGCCTATTATACCGGACGTGCCAGCCGGAAAAGTGGGCGTGACCTTATCGACAAACGACTTGAAGCCGTGTATCGAGATTTTTTTTATCTTCATGTCTGCCCCTGTGCTTTGTAAGGCGGAATCGTAACAAAGTTGGTTTTTTTTGTAAAGCAAAAAATACCATACAAGGTGTTAAATAAAGGCATAAGCACAATATGTTGGGGTGCTGGAATGTTTTATATACAACGATGGGTTGGGGAGGTGGGGTATTGCGAAGACCGTGTTCAGGTTAAAAGGCTTTTTGGTAAGGCCGTGCGCAAAAGGTCTTTTGCAAGCAGAGCGGGAAATCCCCATGGGTTAAATATCCATTCCGTTATAACGAAATGGAGGAGGCCGCCTTGCTTTCATGCAGGCGTAAGTCACGGCCTTCGATTTTCAGGGCAAATAAGGAGTCCGGCACAAGCGATTTCTGGCACAGTAGTTGCAGCTTAAAAGATGTAGAAGTAACGTACCAACTTGTACAAGGAGGTTTGTTATGAAGACTTTAAAAACCCTTTGGTTCGTGCCGCTGATGCTGTCGTTTGTTCTGGCCACAGGCGCGTTCGCGAGGGAGTATGGAAAATCAGGGGCGATGACCCAACCGATGCGCCAGCCGCAGGCGCAGATGACGCAGCCGCAAGCCATGCCGCTTCCTGGCTCAGGCCAGATCGGTTCCGGCCAGCTCGGTCAGGGTGAGGGCGTTTACTACTTCGGGTCCCTTACCTCTATAGACCCCGCGAATAACCAGCTCATCGTGAATACCGAGGTTCCCGGACTTCTCGGCCCTCAGAGCGCTGATGTTGCCTTCAATACGAGTTCGGACACCACTATGAGTATCTGCTTCAAATCGCTCAATTCCTGCGATACGTACTTTACGGACCGGGAGGGCTGGAATGCGCTGAATAACCTCCAGAACATCTCGAGCCTGTCCGCCGCAAACAAGCAGGTGATCGTAATAGGCAACCCTGAGACGAGCGAGGTTGTGC
>JACPGA010000292.1 GCA_016182705.1 Deltaproteobacteria bacterium | reverse complement strand
GGCGTGGTGGATGTCCTCGCCGTAATGTATTGTAACATGAAGGTCGAGCCCCGCGCTGTTGGAAAAGGCCTTCATGAATTCCTTCATGAGCCCCATGTCAAAGGCCTTCTCGACCTGTCCTTTTTTTATCGCCGCGTATACCTGCTCAACGGCGAAATCCGTCGCGCCGTTGTTGAATTTAAAATAGGGCCGGTTGCTTATGTCGAGTATGACGGTTGAAAGAGAGTCCATCATCGGGACATTCGACGAGCCGCACCTTCTTATGCCCGAGTTGTTGCCGAGCGCCTTTTTCAAGGCTTCGCCGAGCGTGATACCCACATCCTCAACGGTGTGATGGAAGTCTATCTCAGTGTCGCCCGTTGCCCGTATTTTAAGGTCGAAGAGGCCGTGCCGCGCGAAGTTCGTTAGCATGTGGTCGAGAAAGGGGATAGGCGTTTTTATATCGCCCTTTCCGCTGCCGTCGAGATTTAATTCAACGGTTATGCTGGTCTCCCTCGTCTTCCTCGAAACCTTGGCTTTCCTCGCCATTTTACCCCTTCCTTTTCTTAGAGAGCCGCGCGGCCGCGCTGAGGCCGTGCGCTTCAAGCCCTTCGAGCGTCGCGAATCTCTTTATGTCTGCCCCGTGCTTTTGTATGGCGCTATTCGACAAGCCGATGACGCTCGTCCTCTTTACGAAATCGTAGACCCCGGGCGGCGAAGAAAAGCGCGCCGTCCCGCCCGTGGGCAGGGTGTGGTTCGGGCCAGCCAGATAGTCTCCGGCGGCCTCAGGGGTGTGCTGGCCGAGGAATATTGCCCCGGCGTTCTTTATCGAGCCGAGGAGCTCAAAGGGCCTCTCGACGAAAAGTTCGAGGTGCTCAGGAGCTATGCTGTTCGATATAGAAGCGGCATCATTAAGGTCTTTCGCTACGATGATAAGCCCGTACCTGTCAAGCGACGCCTTGGCGATTTCAACCCGTTTGAGTTTCTTGACTTGTTTATCGACTTCAATTGAGACGGCTTTTGCCATCTGGGTGGAGGTCGTGACCAGGATAGACGAGGCAAGCTCGTCGTGCTCGGCCTGCGAAAGCAGGTCTGCGGCTATCCAGGAGGCATCCCCTGTGCCGTCGTTTATTATAAGTATCTCGCTCGGCCCGGCTATCATGTCAATGTCGACTCTGCCGAAGACGAGCCTTTTGGCTGTCGCGACATAGATATTGCCCGGCCCGGTAATCTTGTCGACCCTGGGGACTGATTTGGTGCCAAAGGCCAGCGCAGCGATGGCCTGCGCCCCGCCGACCCTGAATATCCTGTCCACTCCCGCAAGGCGAGCGGCAGCGAGCACATATGGGTTGAGCCCGTCCTTGCCCGGAGGCGTGACCATTATGACTTCATTTACGCCAGCTACTTTCGCTGGGATGGCGTTCATGAGTACTGTCGAAGGATAGGCCGCCTTGCCGCCTGGCACGTAAATTCCGGCCCTCTCAAGGGGAGTTACCTTCGAGCCTAAAATCGTGCCGTCGTCTTCGGTAGTGAACCAAGAATTTTCAATTTGTTTTTTGTGGAAGGATTCTATGCGGGAGGCGGCAAGCCGCATTATGTCGAGGTCGCTTTGAGGCACGGCTTTGAGGGCCTTTTCAGCCTCGCTGGCCGGTACTTCTATAGACCTGGAGATGTCGGCCTTGTCAAAGCGCTTTGTGTACTCTACCAGGGCTTCGTCGCCACGGGACTTGACGGCCGCGATTATCTCTTTTACGGCCTCTTCAACGAGGGTCGTGTCCTGTTCGCCCCTGGTGAGTATCTCTGAAAGGAGGGCCTTGAAGCCCTTGTCATTTGAGCCGATTATTCGCATAAGGGAAGAAAGCCTTTTGAGTTTTTTACGGCGTTACTTCTTCGCGGCCTCTGCGACCGCCTTGCCCAGAGAGTCGACGAGCGCCTTTACCATTCTGGGTTTTGTCTTGAGGCTCGCCCTGTTGCACACCAGCTTCGAGGTTATGTTCATAATGTGCTCGACTTCGGCAAGGCCGTTCTTTCTAAGCGTCTCGCCGGTCTGCACGAGGTCTACTATTCTTTCGGAAAGGCCGAGCAATGGGGCGATCTCGATGGAGCCGTACAGCTTTATTATCTCGACCTGTATGCCCTTGGCGAGAAAATGCCTGAGGGTGATATTCGGGTACTTGGTGGCAACGCGTATATGCGTCCACTGCTTCGGGTTGTCTGCTTCGCTCAGCTCTTTTGGCTCGGCGACCATCATCCTGCATACGCCGATGCCGAGGTCGAGTGGCTCGTACAGGTCCTTATCCTGCTCAAGGAGGACGTCTTTTCCGGCTATGCCGATGTCAGCCGCGCCGTACTCGACATAGGTCGGCACGTCCTGGCTTCTTATTACCATGAACCTCAAGCCCTCGGCAATGCCCTCGAAAATGAGCCTGCGGTCGTCCTGCATGACCGGGGTTATGTCGATTCCAGCGGCCTTGAAGAGCACGGAGGCTTCTTTGAGAATCCTTCCCTTGGGAAGGGCTATTGTAAGGACATCCTGGGCCATGGTTTTTCCTCTCGGTGTTTTTACGCCTTTACCCGGTCTATCTTGGCGCCAAGGGCGCGCAGCTTATCTTCTATCTTCTCGTAGCCCCTGTCGAGGTGGTATATCCTGGACACCTCTGTCTTGCCGTCGGCTACAAGCCCGGCGAGTATGAGGGATGCGGACGCGCGAAGGTCGGTTGCCATGAGAGGCGCGCCGGAGAGGTGCTTTACGCCCCTTACGACCGAGCACCTGCCGTCTATGGTTATGTCCGCGCCCATCCTTTTAAGTTCTCCGACGTGCATGAACCTGTTCTCGAAGACCGTCTCGGTTATGACGGACAGGCCCGACGCTATCGTCATCATGGCCATTATCTGCGCCTGCATGTCTGTCGGGAACCCGGGGTAGGGGAGCGTCTTGATGTCAACGCTCCTGATGGGCCAGTCGCCTATGACGCGCACGCCGCCTTCTTCCTCGATGACTTCGGCCCCGGCTTCCTTGAGCTTGAGGTTCAGGGAGTCGAGCTTGTTGTAGGGGCAGTCTTTTATGAGTACGTTGCCCCTTGTCATGGCGGCGGCGACCATGAAGGTGCCAGCCTCTATCCTGTCCGGGATGACCCGTATCTCGGTAGCGGTGAGCTTTTCAACCCCTTGAATCTTTATCGTATCCGTTCCGGCCCCGGTTATCCTCGCGCCCATGCTGTTGAGGGCATCCGCGAGGCATACGACTTCGGGTTCCAGCGCGCAGTTTTCAAGTATGGTCGTGCCTTCGGTGTGAACGGCCGCGAGCATGAGGTTTTCCGTGCCTGTGACGGTCACGGTGTCCATGTATATTTTCGCGCCCTTGAGCTTTTCCGCCGAGACGGTCACGTAACCGTGCTCGATGACGACTTCCGCGCCCATGGCCTTGAGGCCCTTCAAATGCAGGTCTATGGGCCTTGCGCCTATGGCGCACCCGCCCGGCAGAGAAACCCTTGCCCTTTTGAAGCGGGCAACTAACGGGCCGAGGACAAGCACCGAGGCCCTCATGGTCTTGACCAGCTCGTAAGGGGCCTCAGGGGATTTTACATCCCTTGTGCGTATCTTTAAAACGCTGTTTGCCGAGTCAGATTCTATGTCAGAGCCGAGGTGGTTCAAGAGTATCTTGAAGGTCTCGATGTCCTTGAGCTTCGGGACATTGGTGATGGTCAGCCAGCCGTCGACCAGCAACGCCGCCGCCATTAGCGGCAGGACGGCGTTCTTTGCCCCGCCCGCGGTTACTTCTCCTACAAGGCGGTTGCCGCCTTCGATGATTATCTTGTCCATGAGTTTCCGTTAAATTCCCGTCATTGCGAGGAGCGATTTTGCGACGAAGCAATCTCTGACTAAAAAAACGGGATTGTTCGCTTCGCTCGCAATGACCTTGAAAGTTATTACGCCGCGCCCTGTTCCTTTAATGCCTCTGTCTGGTAGAAGCCTATGAGGTTGTCGGTGAGCTCGTCGAGCTCGCCTTCCATTACCTCAGTGAGCTTATGCAGAGTAAGCCCTATCCTGTGGTCAGTGACCCTGTTCTGCGGGAAGTTGTAAGTGCGAATCTTTTCCGACCTGTCGCCCGTGCCGACCTGGTTTTTCCTGTCGGCTGCGATCTGCTTCTGCTGTTCCTGCACCTTGGCGTCGAGAATGCGGGCCTTTAAGACCCTGAAAGCCTTTTCCCTGTTCTTGTGCTGGCTCTTCTCTTCCTGGCAGGTCACGACAGTGCCTGTCGGAAGGTGGGTCATCCTGACGGCTGTCTCGACCTTGTTTACGTTCTGGCCGCCGTGGCCGCCGGAACGGTAGGTGTCTACTTTTATATCGTCCATGCGGATATCGACTTCGACGTCTTCGGCTTCGGGCATGACCGCGACCGTAACGGTCGAGGTGTGCCTCCTGCCTGAGGCTTCAGTCTCAGGGACGCGCTGTACGCGGTGGACTCCGCTTTCGTATTTGAAACGGGAATAAGCGCCTTTGCCGATTATCTCAGCGATGACCTCTTTTGCTCCGTTCAACCCCGTGGGGCTTATGTTCAACACATCGACCTTCCAGCCCTTGACCTCGGCGTACCTGCTGTACATCCTGAAGAGCTCTGCCGCGAAAATGGCCGACTCGTCACCGCCCGCGCCAGCCCTTATCTCGACGACTATGCTGCGGTCGTCGTTCGGGTCTTTGGGCAGCAGCATGACCTTGATCTTCCTTGAAAGCTCTTCCTTGGCCTTCTGAAGGTTCGGGATCTCTTCCTTGGCGAGCTCACGGAGCTCTTCGTCCTTGCCTTCGAGTATCTGCCTGTTGCCGTCGAGCTCGCGGTCTATGGACTTCAGTTTCCTGTAGACTTCGACTAGGTCATGGAGCGAGGCGTGCTCGATGGCGTACTTCTGGTACAG
>JACPGA010000282.1 GCA_016182705.1 Deltaproteobacteria bacterium | reverse complement strand
TCTGTCTTGACTGGCTCATCAACAGGGCTGATGCCTTCTTTCACGGTCTTTTGCTGAATAGTCCCTTCCTTTTGGGAAGGCTTCGCTGCGGGCCTGCTTTGCTCAACCGGGTTTGACGGCGCAGCCGGGGCAGGAAGAAGAACCTTCGGCAAAGGCATGGGCCAAGACTCTTTTGCTACGCTCTGGTTTCTTTGTGCGCCGTGAGTAGAAGGTTTTTTTACAGGCGAGAGGTCTTCGGGGGAGACAGGCGGCAGGTCGACCACATCGACCAGGATGGGCGGCCTCTCTCCCATTGGGCGAGCCTTTCCTCCCGAGGGCAGGAGCTGCAGCGCGCCCCATATCCCCAGGTGCATAAGTACCGAAAGTATAAGGAATATGAGGAAGGTGGACTGTGATTTTCCGGGGAAAGTTTTAATTGACATGTACTCGTAATTCTGTCAGAATTTATTGAGAGACTTTTAAAGATTATTTTACACTTTATCGCGGGGTTATACAATGTTCGGGCTCGGGACTACAGAGCTTATAGTAATACTCGTCATCATCATGGTGCTGTTCGGGGCTGGCAAGCTCCCGGAGATAGGCTCTGGTCTGGGCAAGGCGATAAAGAACTTCAAGAAGGCCTCGAACGAGGATGCCGACGCTCACAAAGAAGGCAAAGAGAAGCTCGAAAAGTAAGCTTTTTACTGCCGCTTTCCCTTTTTCTTCCTGTCTAAAAGCAAGTCCTTCGCAGTCTCCCTGACTTCCGGGTGTATTGTCCCATCATCGGATATCGCGGACAAGTCCTGGGTGAGCATCTTTTCAATCAACGCAATTGAAATTCTTGGCGGAGTGTACGGGTTCAAGGCTACGGCCTTGGCGACATCGTACCTTTTCGACCATTTCGGGTGCAGGGCTATAAGCTTCAATATGCGCCCCGAGTTCGGCCTTTTCGAGGCTATTTTCAGGACTTCGCGCTCGGTTATGCGCGGGTTGCCCAGGAGGTTGCCAATGACGACAGGGTCCGGGTCTGAAAGGAGCATGTCGATGTTTTTTTTGAGCTGGCTTTTGGAAAGGGCCCGGCGTTCGCCAAGAGTGAGGTGTTCCATCTTGATGAACTCTTCTTCGTCGTAGCCGCTTACGCCTTTTTTGTGCGGTTCGAAATCGGTAAACAGGCGCGATATCCTGTTCAAGCCAAGCCTGAGCGCGGCAAGGTAGATGGAGTTATAGGCGGCGTCCCCTATCTGTCTGTGCACAGCCTCGTCATCGACCATCAATGAGCGCACGATAGAGGCTGCTTTGTCTTTAATATCTTTGTTGTAGATGGTATCGAGAAGCCGGGCGGCATCGATGGGGGCAAGCGCCGCGAGGGTTTTGCAGAGGAGGGCAAGCCTCATCCGCTCTTCGGGAAGGGCCGAGATGTCATTAAGGAGCTTTGCTGCCAGGGCCTCGATGTCAGGCATCACAAGACCGTCAAAGTTGGAAGGGCCTGAAAGGCCCTTATTTTACGATGTCGAGGCCGAATTCGGAAAGCCCCTCCGGGATCTCAATAAAAAGGACCATGACGGGTACGCTGCCCCTGGCAGGTATAATGCCGCCGGAAGGGTCTCTGAAAGCACGTTCAAGCTCCTCTTTCTGGAGGTTCCTGACGTCGTCTATCGCTAATATTCTGCCGGGAGCGACGGACCTTTCGGCTATCTTGTCGCCGCTGTCATTGTATATGACGCCTGTGGCGGCTTTTATTTCCTGAGGAGTGTCAGTTATGTTCTTGACCCTGGCGTCTATCACAAAGAGCTTGCCGAAGTTCTTGTTCTCTTCGTAAAAGCCCTTGATTGATTCTATTTCGACGACCTTGACTTCGGCGGGCGGCATGAGGATATGCGTGAGCTTGTCAATGACGCCCGTGAAATATATGAGCCCGCCGCCGAGGACTACTACGAGGGCGGCTATTATAAGGCCCATCCTGGGCTGGCCTGCCCTGTGAGGAGCGCGCAAATCTTCCTCCTCTTCTTCCTCTTCGTCAGGGCTGTCAAAAGAGAGGGGCTCGTTTTTTTCTACGGCTTTTGTAAGATATGCTTTGAAAGCTTCGTCTGTTTCCGCAGGCTCATCAGCGCCGGATTTTACTGGCGCGGGCGTTTTGCCTTCTTTTGTATAGGCGGCCGCTGAAAACGGGATGACATTTTCGGCTGTCACTGGTTTCCGGGGCTCTTGTTCTGCCGCTTCGGTCTGTTCCCCAGCCCAGGGTTCTGAAGGCTTTGTGCTTTCAGCAATGTCATTGAAATCGAAGTCACTCTTATCGACTCCGGCTTCTGCGTTAATGCCGCTGCCGGAGGCTTCTTCGGTATTTACATCATCTTCCGAAGTCAGCGGCTTGTCAAAAGCCCCTGAAAACGGGTCGTCTTCAAGGTCTTCTTCCGAGGCTCCCCAGCCGTCTTCTTCGTTCTTTTTTTCATTAGACAGGTCCTGGCTGAAGGAAAAGTCCAGGTCATCGAGGGAGAGCTTTTTCCCATCTTCGCTTTTTTGCTCTGGAGGGAGCCCCTGGCTGAAACCGAAGTCTTTACCGTCATCCTGGGGCGGGGTGTCTTCGGGGGTCTTGAAGATATCTTCCCTCGTGACTTCGCTGTCGAAATCAAAGGCAAGGTGTTTATCGTCTTCTTTCTGTTTCGGGGGCTGCGTTTTGGCCTGCAGGCCGCTTGCAGCAGGACGGGCCGCCTTGTCGTCCATTCCTGGAACTACTCCGAAGAGCTCTTCGACCTGTACCTCTTCGGGCGGGGGCGGAGGCGTTACTATAAAGACATTATCGCATTTGGTGCAGCGCACCTTTACGCCGCTCGGGGTTATGCGCGAATCGTCAAGCCGGAACTTTGTCGCGCACTTGTCGCACTGGATTATCATAGAAAACCCGTTCCTTCAGTTTAAAACCCGCACGGCAAAACCGCTTGCCGCGCATATTAAACAGCTTAATATATTTAGCACAGCATAATGGTCAATTCAAGACAAACTCCTCCCTTGACATGCAAGAGGCGGGATTATATGCTTATCAAAAAAAAGGCCTTTTAATTATGGGACTCAAGCCATACCTGAAGCCGGAGCGGCTCGAAGAAATAGTGGGGCAGATAGCCCTTGAGATGGCCTCTCAGCTCTCTGGCGCTAACCCGGTCCTCGTAGGCGTGCTCAAGGGCTCATTCGTCTTTCTGGCCGACCTTTCAAGAAAGCTCGGCATAGACCACGAGATAGATTTTATCCAGACCGCGTGCTACGGCATGCGGGATATCCCCGCCAACGAGGTCCTCATTCTCCGCGACATAACCGCCGAGCTCAAGGGGCGCGATGTGGTCATAGTCGAAGACATCATCGACAGGGGCCACACCGCCAGGGTGCTGCTTGAGCATTTCAGGACAAGGGGCGCGAAGTCCATAAGGCTGTGCGCTCTCTTGAAGAGGCAGGGAGGCGCGCCGGGTCTTCATGTCGATTTCGTCGGCGAGGAGATAGGCGAGGGCTTTGTCATAGGTTACGGCATGGACTACAAGGAGCAATACAGGAATCTTTCCGGCCTGTACCTCCTTGAAGACGGCTAAAGGGGGCTCATTGCCAACAAGCTTGCCAGCCCATATAAAATCTCTTCTCGACTGCTCCGCCTACC
>JACPGA010000293.1 GCA_016182705.1 Deltaproteobacteria bacterium | reverse complement strand
GCCGCCGTTCTGACCGGCTCCATCACGCCGCTTCGTGCGTTAGCTGCAATCGACCTCGATGTCATGCTCTTTTTGTTCTGCATGTTCGTCGTCGGCGAGGCGATGGTCGAAAGCGGGTACTTGAACCACCTTGCATACGGGCTTTTCCGCAGGGCCCGCTCGGTCGATTCCCTCGTCCTGTATATCCTTTTCATAATGGGTTTTTTCTCGGCCTTTCTCATGAACGACACCATAGCCATAATAGGCACGCCGCTCGTACTTTATTTTGCCAAACGCCACTGCGTCTCTCACAAGCTCATGCTGCTGGCGTTGTGCTTCGCGACGACGATCGGCAGCGTGCCGAGCCCCATCGGCAACCCCCAGAACCTCCTCATAGCCCTGAGCGGACAGGTCAAAGACCCGTTCGTGACTTTCTTTTTCTGGCTTGCCATTCCGACACTTTTGAACATGCTCCTTGCCTACGGCGTCTTAAGGCTCTTTTTCTGGAAGGAGTTCCATTCCACCCCAATAATCACGAAACCGGAGGCGGTCACTGACCAAGGAATGGCCTCGCTGTGCAGGCTTTCGCTCATCATTATATTCTCGCTTGTGGCTTTAAAGGTCGTATCTGTCTCCATCGGCCTCTTTGACATAAGGCTCACATGGATAGCGGTTGCGGCGGCTTTGCCTATACTGGGGCTCAGCCAGGACAGGGGCCGAATACTGAGGAAGATAGACTGGCATACGCTCGTCTTTTTCGCCTCCATGTTCGTGCTCATGCAAGCCGTGTGGGTGTCAAACCTTATCCAGCATTATATCTCGGACGGCTCCGGGGCCGTGTCAACAGGGGCTGTACTGGCCTCCGGCGTGCTGGTCAGCCAGCTGCTTTCCAATGTGCCTTTCGTGGCCCTGTATTTGCCTGTCCTTACTCTTGCAGGGGCTTCCGTAAAAGAGTTCATGGCACTGGCCGCCGGGAGCACCATAGCCGGAAACCTCCTCATACTCGGGGCCGCCAGCAATATCATCGTCATCCAGAACGCTGAAAAAAGGGCCGGAAAGACCATCACCTTTCTCGACTTCGCGAAAGTCGGCATACCTCTTACCGCCTTGAATACCCTCGTCTACTGGGCGTACTTCACCCTTTACTGACAAGCTCCCTTCCTTGACAGCCTGAAAAACTCCGGTATTTTCTAAACAGGACGCTGGTAAAACCGGGGTGAGAGGATGAGCAACAGCATAAGGAAAGTCATAGAGGAGTTAAAGCAGCGGAGGGACAACCTTGACGCGGCGATAAGGATACTTGAGGAAGAAGTGTGTCCGGAGAAGGCCGGGAGGCCTGAAGGGAAAAGGCGCGAACGGCCCCCTAAAAAAAGCGAGGCCGCCTAAGCCATTGACTCAGAATACTTCCATCAGGACGCATTTGAGGTACTCTGATTCCGGGACAGCCAAAGAGGCAGGGTGGTCTTTTGCCTGTGAGCGGATCTCTATCAGGCGCGCCTGCTTTCCGGCATCTCTTGCGGCCGAGCGGAGCAGGTCGAGGAACATGTACCTGTCTACGTGGTAAGAGCATGAAGAGGTGGCGAAAAGCCCCTTGTATTTGAGCATGCCCATGCACGCGTTGTTCAATTCCCTGTAGGCCTTCAGCGCCTCGGTTATCTTTGTCTTTGACTTCACGAAAGCTGGAGGGTCCAGGACGATACAGTCGTACTTCCTGCCTGAAGCCTTCTCAGCCTTGACTGCCTCGAAAACATCTTCCTTTACGAACTCGCAATTTTTAAGGCCGTTCAGCTCGGCGTTCTTTCTTGCCTGTTCCACGGCGTAATCGGAAGAGTCAACGCCCTTCATTTTAACGCCCTTCCTTGCGAGCGCAAGGCTCCAGGCCCCGGTGTAACTGAAAAGGTCGAGGCCTTCTCCGCCATTGGCAAGCGCCGCGAAGGCGGCCCGGTTCTCGGCCTGGTCCAGGAAAAAGCCGGTCTTCTGGCCGGACATCGGGTCGATTTCAATCTTCATGCCGTACTCGTCAATGACCGGTAGGGTATCGAGGCTGCCTTTTACGATCTTCTTTTCCAGCGACAGGCCCTCAAGAGTGCGTATGTTGTTGTCGTTTCTCAGCACGATGGTAGAGGGGCTGAATACTTCGTCAAGGGCCTGAATGACGATATCGGCCATGGCTTCCATGCCGAGCGTGAGGAACTGGATGGAAAGGCAGTCTTCGTATTTATCCACGATAAGGCCGGGCAGAAGGTCGCCTTCGCTGTACACGGCCCTGAAAGAAGTCCTGTCGCCAAGGAACCTTTTTCTATAGGAAAGGGCGTCTTCAACGCGTTTTTTTATGAAGGCCTTGTCTATCTCTTCCTTCTTTTTGGTAAGTACGCGGATGGCAATGAGGGAGTGCGGGTTCGCGTATCCTATCCCGAGAAAAATCCCCTTCTTGTCCTGCAACTCGACAAGCGAGCCGGGCAGGAATTTCTTTGGGGAAGCTGCGAGTTCATTGGAGAATACCCATAAGTGTCCGGCCAGCAGCCTGGACGTTCTGTTTAGTACGGCTATCTGCATTTTTTGTACCCTCCTGAGCAGGCTATTATAATAGACTATGGCCGTATATCAAAGGCATTTCAAGGCAAGGGCCATCTCTATACATGAGCGGCGGTTGCATTTTCGTACAATATGGTGAAAAATCTAATATAATCAAAGATTGCAAATGGAAGGCAACTCAAACAGAGGTGTGCGATGGCTGTCGAGAAACGGATAGAAAAACCAGAGGAGCCGGAGAGCATAGAGGTCATCCTCCGAAACGGGCAGAGCCTGAAGCTTCG
>JACPGA010000289.1 GCA_016182705.1 Deltaproteobacteria bacterium | reverse complement strand
GCACGCGTTCGTACGCGGCCTGGCTGGGTTGGATTGCTTTCGCCCTCATGCTCATCGGAGGGGCGGCCATAAATGTGATAGTCCTCATGGGCGGCGCGGATGTGATGTTCACTTCCTATGTTCCTTTGAAGGGCGACCCGATTTATTACATCGGCGTCATCCTCTTTGCCGTGGGCGCTCTTCTGGGCTTCATCACGTTCTTCGTAAACATCGCTCTTTCCAAAAGGGACGGCGGCTACAAGCGCTCGCTTCCGCTCGGCGTCTTCGGAATGGCGGCCGCCAGCATCATAGGTGTCCTGACGCTCGCTCACGGCGCCGCGATATTCATCCCGACGCTCCTGTGGGCGCTTGATTACCTGCCCTGGATCGACCCGGCCGCCTACAGGCTGATCTTCTGGGGTCTTGGCCATCCCTCTCAGCAGATAAACGTCTCGGCAATGGTCGCGGTCTGGTACATGACTGTGGCGTTCGTCCTTGGCGGCAAGCCGGTGAACGAGAAGCTTTCCAGGACGGCTTTTGTCCTGTACATCCTGTTCATAAACGTCGCTTCCGAGCATCACCTCCTTGTTGATCCGGTCCTTTCGACCTGGCACAAAATTGTGAACACCAGCTACATGATGCATCTGGCGGTGCTGGCCTCCATGATACACGCCTTCGCGATACCGGCCTCCATTGAGGTAGCGCTAAGGAAGCAGGGCCACACAAGGGGCCTGTTCGAGTGGCTCAAGAAGGCTCCCTGGGGCAACCCGGCCTTCTCTGGAATGGCCTTCTCCATACTGCTGTTCGGCTTCCTTGGCGGCATCACGGGCGTCATATTCGGCACCGAGCAGTTCAACATCATCCGCCACAACACCATAGCGATAACCGGCCACTTCCACGCGACGGTCGTCGCTGGCACCACGTTGGCTTTCATGGGTTTCACCTATCTCCTCATACCGTATATTTTCAAGAGGGAGATAATCTGGAAGGGCTTCGCGTCCATCCAGCCGTACCTGTACGGCACCGGAGTGGCTCTCTTTTCCATAGGAATGATGTCCGCCGGCTCTTTCGGCGTACCGAGAAGGCACTATGACATAACCTTCTCAGGCGCGCCCTTCTCCTTCACCTTCGACCCGTCGATCGACCTGTTCCTTTCGATGATGGGCGTAGGCGGCCTCCTGGCCGTTACCGGCGGCGTGCTCTACATAGCCCTTGGTTTCGGTTCCATGATATGGGGAAAGAAGATAGAGTAGGCAACCCTGTTTGTCCAAGCGGGGCCGCCTGTGGCGGCCCCGCTTTTTTTTGCCCGCCCGTGGCACTGTCGTGCTTTTTCGTGATATAATCTTCAAGAAAAACAACGGAGTAGACTGGGAAGAGCGGGTTTCTGGAACGCGGTTTGTATATTCATAATTTCGAAACTATGTTTTTTATAACGTGGCTGATAAAAATCATGTAAACAGCCATAGCCGGTTGATATCCTGAATATCTGAGAAAACTACTAAGGTATATTCCTCTAACGGAGAATATGAAAAAAGTATTTCTTCTCTTCGCTCTTTTCATGGCCCTGTTGTCGGCCCCTGTGGCAGTCAGCGCGTCCCAGCTCGACCCTGTCATATTGAAGAACGCCGTAGACGCGTCGGTAAAGGCCGAAGGGACAAAGCTCGGGGAATATTCCCTTGTCGACCAGGACGGCGTCAGGTTCAACCTGAGCGAGTATTTCGACGGGAAAAAGCCGCTGGTCATAAGCTATATCTACACGAGCTGCCCTGTCGTATGCCCGACCATAACCACGGAGTTCAAAAAGGCGGTCGACGGCGCTAAAGAGGCGTTTGGCGACAAGTTCAATGTCCTTACAATCGGGTTCGACCCGCCAAATGACACGCCTGAGCGGCTTAACGAATACGCCAGGAAGTTCGCGGGAAGCGCTAAAGGGTTCAGGTTCGCGAGCTCCGACCCTGAGACAATTGAAAGGCTTTTGAGCAGCGTCGGCTTTTTCAGGGTAAGGCAGGACGACGGCAGCTTCGACCATATCGACATGGCAACGGCCGTCAAGCCGGACGGCACCATATACAGGCAGGTATACAGCCTGCGCACCCAGCCGCAGAACCTCGCCCTCAGGCTGGAGGAGCTCTTTACAGGCAAGGCCAGTGTATCGTCCCTGTCGCTCGTGGACAAGCTCAAGTTCTTCTGCTACAGGTACGACCCTTACTCCGGAAAATATGTGCTCGACTACCCTGTGTTCGTCAGCATATTCATTCAGGCCCTCATAATAGGAGGGATATTTTACGGCGTCTGGGGCAGGAGGATATTGGCGAGATTCAGAAAAAAGAAAGAAGGTCAAAGATGAAAATGAATGACAACGGGGGAGGGCAGCCTCAAGCCGTATCGGGGAGCCCGGGCAGCGTTATGAGAAGGGAGTACGAGACAGCGGGCGCGGGCCAGAGGCTCTGGCTCAAGATTGAATCGCTCGTCAATATGCTCACGACTCCGGCCTTTAACCCCTTTTATTACCTGGGTGCGATCTGCGTTTTCTTCCTCTGGATAATCCTCGT
>JACPGA010000288.1 GCA_016182705.1 Deltaproteobacteria bacterium | reverse complement strand
GGCTATTCCCCTGTTGGAGAGGTCCCGCGTTATTTTGGCCGGGCCCCATGCCTTATGGCTGGCCCTTGACCGGGCAAGGGCCGCAGCGAACAATTCATCGTTCAGATACCCGGCCTTCAAAAGCTTCTCTACGGCCTCTTTGATATCCTCGTCGGTAAAGCCCTTGTCACGGAGCTTGCCAGTAAGCTCGAAAACGCTCCGCTGCCTTATGCCAAGCAAGCGGAGCGCGGCGCCCAGGGCGTCCTTGTTCTCAGAGCTTTTTTTCATGGCGAGGGGAGCCGGTTCAGAACCTTTCTATGTCGCTGGCCGGGGCCGGGGCGGCGCCGCCGCTGTCCTTTTCTTCTTTCTCGAAGTCTTTCCAGCCCATCTCGCTCGTTCCGGAGACTCCCTTGAACTTCAGGGAGAAGTCGGCCGCGTTGTTGACTGGTCGAAGGTCTGCATGCCGTATGTGGTATGCCCCTTTACTATGGCGTCGGCTATCTCTTTTGTCTTTTCCTTGTCCTCTATGCACTCCCTTATGCGCGCGGTCGTTACCATGACCTCGATAGCGGGCACCCTGGCCTTGCCGTCCTTCGTGGGCATGAGCCTCTGGGAGATTACCGCCTTTATGACTCCGGCGAGCTGTATCCTTATCTGCTTTTGCTGGTACGGCGGGAAGACGGACACTATCCTGTTGATAGTCTCCAGGGCGTCTATGGTGTGAAGGGTCGAAAGGACGAGATGGCCCGTTTCTGCCGCCGTGAGGGCTATCTCAATGGTTTCCAGGTCCCTCATCTCGCCGACCATGATGACGTCCGGGTCCTGCCTTAAAGCTCCCCGGAGCGCGTCAGAGAAGTTCTGCGCGTCCACGCCTATCTCCCTCTGGTTGATGATGCACCTCTTGTCCCTGTGCAGGAACTCGATGGGGTCTTCGGCGGTTATGACGTGCAATGACTTGTGGTTGTTGATGTGGTCAAGGACAGAGGCCAGCGTCGTGGACTTGCCGCTTCCAGTGACGCCCGTGACGAGGACAAGGCCCCTTGTCTCGTTCGCGATGGTCTCCAGAACCTTGGGGAGGTTGAGCTCCTCGAAGGTCTGTATCTTTATGGGGATGACGCGGAGGACTATGCCGACCGCGCCCCTCTGCTGGAATATGTTTACCCTGAACCTGCCGAGGCCCGGCACGCTGTAGGCCATGTCCACCTGGTGGTGCTGGCGGAAGTGCTCTTTTTGCACCTCGTTCATGACGCGCATGGCTGCCCTGGATATCTCGTCCGGGGCGAGCCTTTCGTGGTTCTTTATGGGCACGAGCTGGCCGTGAACCCTAAGTATGGGAGGTACGCCCGCCTTGAGGTGCACGTCAGAAGCCTTGCTCTTGACGGCTATGTTGAGAATGGAGCTTAAGTCTATGTCAGCCATTGACTACTCCTCTTTTGTCTTTATCCCGATCCCGTAATGCTGGAGTATCTTCTGTTCTATCTCGGAGGCGGTCTCCGGGTGCTCCCTCAGGAACTGCCTGGCCGCTTCGCGCCCCTGGCCGAGCCTCTCGCCGCCGTAGGAGAACCACGAGCCGCTCTTTTCCACGATGTCCGTGCCGGAGCCGAGGTCGAGTATGTCGCCCTCCCTGGAGATGCCCTCGTTAAAGAGGATGTCGAACTCGGCGTCCCTGAACGGCGGGGCGAGCTTGTTCTTGACGACCTTGACCCTTATCCTGTTGCCGATTATCGAATCTCCCTGCTTTATCTGGCCGATCTTCCTTATGTCCAGCCTTATGGACGCGTAGAACTTGAGGGCGTTTCCGCCGGTCGTCGTCTCCGGGCTGCCGAACATGACGCCTATCTTGTGCCTTATCTGGTTTATGAATATCACGCAGGTGTTTGACTTGCTTATGGTCGATGTGAGCTTACGTAGGGCCTGGCTCATGAGTCTGGCCTGGAGTCCCATGTGGGAGTCCCCCATCTCGCCTTCGAGCTCCGCTCTCGGCACGAGGGCCGCGACCGAATCTATTACTATTAGGTCTACCGCGCCGCTGCGTATAAGGACATCGGTTATCTCGAGGGCCTGCTCTCCGGTATCCGGCTGCGAAAGAAGAAGGTCGTCGGTATTGACGCCGAGCTTTCTGGCGTAGCCCAGGTCAAGGGCGTGCTCCGCGTCTATGAAGGCGACTGTTCCGCCGGTTTTCTGGGTCTCGGCGGCTATGTGCAGGGTGAGGGTGGTCTTGCCTGAGGACTCGGGGCCGAATATCTCCACGACCCTTCCCCTTGGCACGCCGCCTATGCCGAGGGCTATGTCCAGGGCGGTCGAGCCGCTCGATATGGCCGAGATCTCGGCTGGGGCAGCCCCGACGCCGAGCTTCATTATCGAGCCCTTGCCGAACTGCTTTTCGATCTGGGTTATGGCAAGCTCTATTGCCTTTGACTTGTTGCTTGACACCGTCGTGTTCGAGGACATCAGGGAGCCTCCCTTTTTCAATTGTTTTGCGCCGTCAGGGCGAATTCCCGTATTGGCGTATATTCAGCCCCAAAGGGCTTAAGGACGCTTTTTATGAAGGCGAATGATGATACCGCAAAGGCGGCATTCGCCTCCGGCCTTGCTTCGCTTAAGAGTTTTCCAAGAGCCCGTCCGTCCTCAGCTGATTTTATCCTGCACAGTGTGAGGTGAGGGGTAAACGGCCTGTCTTCGGGTTCAAATCCGATTGAGGAAAGGCGCTCTTCCACGTTCTTCTGGAGCTTTTCAAGCTCGCTACTCTTTTTAATCCCGGCCCAGATGACCCTTGGAGCGCGCGCGTTAGGAAACGCGCCCACGCCTTCCAGCTCAAGATTGAAAGGGCCTATGCCCTGGGCCGCTTTTTCAAGCACGGCAGCGGCGTCGCGGACTTTCCCGTCGTCTATCTCGCCCAGGAACTTGAGGGTAAGATGGATGGACTCGGGCTTGACCCAGCTTACGCCGCGAAAGCCCCTGTCAAGGCCGGTCTGTATGGCCCTCAGGAGCTCTTTTACCTCAGGCGGTAATTTTATGGCGACGAAAGTCCTGATAACAGACTCCTTTAAGCCTTCAGCCCCAGAGCCTCCGCGAGCATCGAAAGGGCGGCCTCTGCTGACTGCTTTTTTATCGACTTGCGTCCGCCCTTGAAGACGAACCTTTGCACAATCGTTGTCCGGCCTTTTGAGACAGCTATGAATACAAGGCCGACCGGCTTTTCCTTCGTTCCGCCGCCCGGGCCAGCTATGCCGGTTATCGCCGCCGAGATATCAGAGCCCAGCTTCTTTTTTATGCCCCGGGCCATCTCACTGGCCGTCTCTTTTGAGACTGCCCCGTATTTTTTCAGCGTCGTTGCCTTGACGCCCAGTACCGCCTGTTTTACTTCGTTGGCGTAGGCGACTATCGAGCCAAGAAAGTACTCTGAGCTTCCGGCCACGTCGGTGATCATGCTGGAGGCGAGCCCGCCTGTGCAGGACTCGGCCAGGGCAAGCTTCAGTCCCTTTTCCCTTAAAGACTCACCTATGAGGCGCTCTAACTTTTTCAATGATTGAGATACCGGATTACGAGGTGGGCCGCGATACTGGTGTAGATTCCAGCGGCAATGTCGTCGAGGACCACCCCGGCGCTGCCCTTTACCTTCCTGTCGAGGAGGC
>JACPGA010000287.1 GCA_016182705.1 Deltaproteobacteria bacterium | reverse complement strand
TAAGAGGGGCGGACAGGATAGAGCTGTTCTACAAGAGCGGGGAGATAATATTCAAGGGCTTCGAGGTGAGCACGCCCATGGTCGTATTCGAGCTCATCAACCCTGAAGGCGAGTTCTTCAAATCCATTGTGAAGCACCATTTCCACCAGTGGCTGGAAGAATCCAGACGCCAGGCAGTCGAGCCGGTCTGACCAGCTTACCAACCAAAAAAAAACGGGCCGAAACGGCCCGCTGCTTTCCGAATAATATCCAGCCTGTTTACTTTCCTTTTTTCAGCACCTCGTTCATGCTGCCCGGCCTGTAGCCCTGAAGGTCGAGGGTCACATACACAAACCCTATCGCCTTTAATCCATCGACCGTTTTTTTCCTTATGCCTTCATCGAGGAAGAGCTTCAAAGAACTCTCCTCGACCTCTATCCTTACAGTATCTCCGTGAAAGCGCACCCTGAACTGCCTGAAACCCAACCCCCTCAAAAGATCCTCGCCCTGGGCGACCTTGTCCAGGCGTTCTTCGGTTATCTTCGTGCCGTAAGGGAACCGCGACGACAGGCAAGCCAAGGCAGGCTTGTCCCATGTGGGCAGGTTCATCTCGCGGCTCAGAAGGCGTATCTCCTCTTTCGTGAGCCCGGCCTCCTGAAGCGGGCTCCTTACGCCAAGCTCGGAGGCGGCAGTCCTGCCGGGCCTGTAGTCCCTGAGGTCGTCGGCGTTCGAGCCGTCAGCCACAAACTCGAAGCCCATGTTCCGGGCCTCGGCAAGGGAGATGCTGAAAAGCTCGCTCTTGCAGTAGTAGCACCGCTTCTCGGTGTTATCCGAGAAGTTGGGTATCTCCAGCTCGTTCGAATCGACAATTATATGGGTAGCCTTCAAAAGCGCAGCGAGCCTTTTGGCCTCTTCCAGCTCCCTCTGGGGATAGGTGGGAGAAGTCGCGGTGAGGGCCGCTACCCGGCTTCCGAGCGTGTCCACCGCGGCCTTCAATAAAAAGGTCGAGTCAACCCCGCCGGAGAAAGCGATGAGCACGGAGCCCATCTCACGCAAAATCCCCCTGAGCTTTTCGAGCTTGCCATGTGCCGCTTCTAAAGCGGCGTTGTCGTCGGGAATAGAGTGGGCAGAGCCCATCAGCATACCCTCGTCTCCTCGATCAGCTCTTCGCTGGCCGGCCCCTGTACTTCATAATCAATTGATTCTTCCCCGCACACGGCCCGAAGGGTACGAAGAGCGCCAGCTTTTTCGAGCGCGTACTTTACAATGAGGCTTCCGGCGTACTCCCTGAACTCAGGGCCTTTACCTCCTGAGACTATGGCCGCAGGCCCGGGGAAACCGACAGGCTCTATGAAAATGTCACCTTCCTGGAGCATCTTTTTCAATACGGCGTTGTCGGCCGCGTCCCTGCCGAGAATGACCTTCGCGCCCTTGTGCCTGAAGTGGCGGCCCGACTTCAAAAGGGCCAGGTCTTTTTTGGTAACATCCTTTTTATTCGTGAGAAGGTCCCTGACCTTCTTCGAGAATATCTTGTCGGTAAGCAGGCACCCGCCCGAGGGGCAGGGATAATTGTTTACGTCGAGCTCTTCCGCAAGGTCTATCTGCTGCCTGCGGCTTCTTCCGAGCACGTCAAGGAGCTTTTCCCGGTCCACGAGACCTTCCTTTTCAGGTATGGTAGGCTCGAGCTGCTTTGCGCTCAAAGGCCGCAGGATCAGGCCTTCGAGGCCGCTCTCCCGCTCGATCACCCTGAACGCGTCCTTGCGCTGGCTCATGGGCCTCTGGCCCAGCACCTCGCCGGTTATGATAAAAGAAGCCCCTATCTCGTGCATGTACTTCTTTGCCTGTATGAACATGAATATCCTGCAGTCCACGCATGGGTTCATGCCCTTGCCGTAACCATGCTTGGCGTTCCTGACGAGCTCGATATAGTCCATGCCCTTCATTATGACTTTCAGGGGTATTCCGTACTCCTCGGCGACCCTCTTTGACTCGCTCCTGCACCCGCCCCCGTCCTTGCCGCCGTGGTTGCAGGTACAGAAACCGGAAGTAAAGTTAAGGGCGTGCACTTCAATGCCCTGGTCGATCATCATTTTTACGGCGAGCGTCGAGTCCAGACCGCCGGAAAGCAGCGCAACAGCTTTTATTCCCACAACAAAACTCCTCTTTAATCGGACAGTTATAAGTGACGAAACCCCTTGTAATTTGACGAAATATAATTATACTGGGAAGGAATGGCGAAATCAAAAAGATTCTGTCCCGCAGGCTCCCTCCTATGAAGTGGGAATACATATTAACCCTGCTGCTGGCCTTACTTGTCGGGTACCTCATGTTTTCCGTGATGGCGCCCTTCTTCATCCCGATATTCTGGGCGGTAGTGCTGGTCATCCTTTTTTATCCTTATTATCAATGGATTTTAAGAAAAGTTACCCGGCGTCCCGGCCTGGCCTCGCTCATTGCCTGCCTCAGCATAGCTGTCTTCCTCATTGTGCCGCTTGCCGTAGTCGGCTCAATGATGGCCGGGGAGTTCCTGCACCTTTACAACTGGGCCGAAGGCTATCTCGCGGAGATGACATCGAAGGCGCACAGGTCGCCTCTTTTCATATACCCGCTCCTTGAAAAATACCTCGGCGGGTTCATGGACGTATCAACGCTGAATCTGAGGGGCATTTTCGCGGAGATAATCCGCTCGGTAGCCGGTTATGCCGGAGAAGGCGTGCAGGGCTTTGTCAAAAGCCTGGCCGAGTTCTTCATAAACCTCTTTCTCGCATTTTTCACCATGTACTTCCTGTTCAAGGACGGGGACAAGCTCTTCAGAATAGTAAAAGACCTCATACCCATAACCGAACACCACAAAAACGACATAATAGAGAAGAACAGGGCCGTGATATCAGCGACCATGTACGGAGGGGTCCTGGTCGGCGCGGTGCAGGCGGCCCTCGGCGGGCTGGCGTTCTGGTTCCTGGGCATACCGGCAGCTCTTCTGCTGAGCTTCGTAATGTTCTTCATGACCTTTCTTCCGAGCGTCGGAAGCTCCCTTGTCTGGGGCCCTATCGCCGTCTATCTCATGTTGACAGGCCAGTTAGCCGCAGGCATAGGCCTTGTAATATGGGGCGTCTTCGTCATCGGCCTGGTGGACAACATCATGAGGCCCTATATAATAGGCGGCAAGACGAACCTCCACCCGCTCCTGCTGTTTTTCAGCATATTCGGGGCCGTGAACGTATTCGGCCTCATAGGTATCATCGCGGGCCCGCTTATCCTGTCCATCGGGCAGGCCATGATAGAGTTCTACCATGAATACGTAAAGACCAAGAACACCTGGGCGGGCTGATGAAAGATTACGAATACCCATTCGATCCTGCGCCAATGGAAAGGCCGAAAGTCCTGCTTCCGGCTGTGCTCTTTCTGGCCACAATCGTGACGACCGTCATGGCAGGCGCGCTCTACCAGGGGGCCGACATATTCGCCGACCCTTACACCCTCACCAAAGGCATACCTTTCTCGCTGTCGCTCCTCCTGATTCTCGGCACGCACGAACTCGGCCATTTTCTGGCCTCGAGGCGGCACGGGGTCGTCACCACGCTGCCGACTTTCATACCCGGGCCGCCCATCCCTCCCATGATAGGCACCTTCGGCGCGGTCATAAGGATAAAATCGCCCATCACCACAAAAGCCGCCCTGGTGGAGATAGGCGCTTCCGGTCCTCTGGCAGGCTTTGTCATAGCCCTCATCGTCACATGGTGGGGCCTCGACCATTCAACTGTAGTGCCACGGACGGTTGCCGCTGGCTAGCTCGGGCTCGGCTCTTCTCTCATATTCCACGCGCTCTCATATATAACGGTCGGCCCGGTCCCGGCCACCCACGATGTACTTCTGCACCCCGTGGCCTTCGCCGGGTGGATAGGCTTTTTCGTCACGGCCATGAACCTTCTGCCCATAGGCCAGCTCGACGGCGGGCACCTCGTATACTCACTTCTCGGACGGCGGCACAGGCTGTTTTCAATGGTGATGATAGGCTTGCTCATCGTTCTGGGGGCCCTCGCGTGGCCGGGGTGGTTCGTTTGGGCCGCGCTCATTACCATCATCGGGATATGGCACCCGCCAGTGGAGGACCAGCGCGAGCCGATGGACCCTAAAAGGAGGCTCAT
>JACPGA010000295.1 GCA_016182705.1 Deltaproteobacteria bacterium | reverse complement strand
GCGCGCAAGGAGGCCGAGCTTGTCATCGCAGAGGCCCGGCTTCAGGCCGAGGAGATAGTAAGGCTGGCCCAGTCCAGGGCCTCGCAGGTCCAGGACGACATCTACAGGCTCAGGAAACAGAGAAAAGAGCTGGAAGCGTCCATAAACGCCATAATCGATTACCATTCAAGCGTCTTCCTCACAGAAGAAGAGGGGGCCAGGAAGGCCGATGAGGAAACGGACAAGCTCAAATACTTCTCAAAGTAAATACCCCTTTCTCGAAGCCACCTCAAAGGGCGTACTCATACGCGTAAGGCTCCAGCCCCGCTCCTCCAGAAACCAGGTCGAAGGCATCCACCAGGGCTCCGTGAAAATAAGGCTTACCGCCCCGCCTGTAGAGGGCGAGGCGAACAGGGCCTTGATAGAGTTTCTTTCTGATATCACCGGCCTCAGAAAGAGCGCCTTTACGATCTCAAGCGGCCATAAATCGAGGGACAAGGCCGTCGAGGCCGAGGGCGCCGGTCTTCTACCCGCCATTGAAAAGGCCTTTTCCGGAATACTCCCCTGAACAGTTCAAGTTGAGCCTTTGCCTGCCGATAAGTAGATAAATACTTCTTGGCGGCTCCCCGCCCGTGAGAGAAAAATGTTCCCCATAATCGGAATACTTGTTGTCTTTGGCTCCATAATAGGCGGTTACCTGATGGAGAAGGGCAACCTCCATGTCCTTTTCCAGCCCGCTGAGTTCGTCATCCTCGGAGGCGCGGCAATAGGCGCGCTGGTCATAACATGCACGCCCAAGGGACTTGTAAACATACTGAAGAACCTTTCCGGAATACTCGGAAGCGGCCCCGGCAAAAAGGAATATATTGATCTGCTGAGCCTTTTATACCTTCTTTTCTCCAAGGCGAAAAAAGAAGGGCTCCTTGGACTGGAGGCTGACATCGAGGCCCCGGCCAAGAGCGCCATATTCAAAAAATACCCAGGAATAATGAAAAATCACCATGCCGTGGACTTCATCTGCGACAATTTCAGAGTCTATATTCTTGGGGTGCGCCCCTTTGAGTTCGAGGAGATGATGGACAGGGAGCTTGAGGCCCATCATGATGAATCCGGCATGCCTTCGACTACCATAGGCAAGGTCGCGGACTCCCTTCCGGGCTTTGGTATAGTGGCCGCGGTTTTAGGTGTCGTCATAACCATGGGCAAGATGAGTGAATCCCCGGACGTCATAGGCCACAGCATCGCGGCGGCCCTCGTCGGCACGTTCCTGGGCATACTCATGTGCTACGGCTTTCTGGGCCCTATCGGAAGCAACCTGGAGAACAGGGCCAAGGAAGAGTCAAGGTATCTTCAGGCGATAAAGGTCGCCATACTCTCCTTTGCCAAGGAGATGCCCCCGCAGCTCGCGGTCGAAAGCGCCAGAAGGGTGCTGTTCTCGGACGCTAAGCCGAGCTTCAAGGAGCTCGAGACAGCCGTAAGGAAAAAGGCGGCCTAAGATATGAGCGCAGCGCAGGACAATCAGCCAATAATAATCAAGAGGATCAAAAAGGGGCACGGAGGCGGCCATCACGGAGGGGCCTGGAAGGTCGCCTACGCAGACTTCGTGACCGCCATGATGGCGCTCTTTCTTGTCCTTTGGTTGGTCGCCATGCTTTCCATAGATACCAAAAAAGCCGTTGCCGAGTACTTCAGGTCCCATACCGTGTTCAAAGGCACAGAGGCCGGAGGCGCGACCGGCTTTTCCACCATGATAGGCGGCCCGGTGAAGATCGATGCCGATGAAGGCGGCATAAAGAGCCGGGACAAGAGGTTCGAGCTTATTACCGCCAAGCTCAACGAGGTCGTCACGGAAAAGCTCCACCAGTACCGCGAACAGGTGCTCATTTTCACCACGGCTGACGGGGTGAGGCTGGAGCTTACGGAAAAAAACCTGAGCCCCATGTTCGAGAGCGGCACTGCCAACCTCCTTCCGGGCGGACAGGATGTGCTCTCGACAGTCGCCTCCGTCCTGAGCGAGTTCCCGAACACCGTCACCATAGAGGGCCATACCGACAGGTCGAAATACCCCAGCGAGAACTATTCAAACTGGGAACTGGCCGCTGACAGGGCCAATATGGCCAGACGCCAGCTCGTGCAAAACGGCTTTGACCCCGCGAAAATAACAAAAGTAACGAGCTATGCCGATGCCGTGCCGCTCAAAGACGACCCGTACGACCCTTCCAATAGAAGAGTCAGCATACTCGTGGAGCCCGATTGACAGGTCGCCTCAAGCTTCCCATCTGCGTTGTCGTCTTCAAAGCTTGTCGTTGCGGCGTACATACAGAGTACGCCTCACGCCTCGCTCCTCGACTCCTGGCATCTGGAACTTTTTGAGCAACCTGTCTCTCTGATTAATCACCCTGAATAATTCGATTTGCCTCAAAGCTTCACGACAACTTGCCATTTCCGCATCCTCTTACTTTCCCGCTGTCGTCTTTTTAATCAAAATTGCCCCAAACTTCCCATTCACCATTTCCTTTATAATCTGCCATAATCTTATCAGTATATAAATTACCCAGACTGCGCGTTTTTGCGCAAGCTGCCGAGTTGCGGAGGTCATGTATGCGCGCTATCAGAGTACACGAGTTCGGCCCACCTGAGGTAATGCTGCTCGAACATGTGCCTGACCCGTCACCCGGGCCGGGCCAGGTTCTGGTAAGGGTAAAAGCGGCGGGCGTAAACCCTGTTGACACCTACATAAGGGCCGGGCTCTTCTACAAAAAAGGGCTTCCCTTTACGCCGGGCGCTGACGCGTCCGGAATAGTCGAGGCTGTGGGCGAAGGCGTGCGAGCGTTCAAGACTGGAGACAGGGTCTACACGGCTGGCACAGTCACAGGCGCATACGCCGAGCTTTGCCTCTGCAAAGAGGGGCAGGTATACAGGCTCCCTCAAAAGCTCTCCTTTGCCCAGGGCGCGTGCATAGGCGTGCCCTATGCCACGGCGTTCAGGGCACTGTTCCACAAGGCAAAGGCTCTTCCCGGTGAAACGGTGCTCGTGCACGGGGCAACCGGCGGGGTCGGCATAGCCTCGGTGCAGCTCGCAAAGGCATGGGGCATGAAGGTGCTGGGTACCGGAGGGACTGACAAGGGCAGGGAGCTGGCCGCTTATGAAGGGGCAGAGCACGTATTAGATCATGGTGACCCGGCCCACATGGAAAAGGCAAAGGAGCTTGCCGAAGGCCGTCTGGATATCATTATAGAGTTTCTCGCGAACGTGAACCTCGGGGCTGACCTGTCGGCGCTTGGCCCGAACGGAAGGGTCGTTGTAGTAGGGAGCAGGGGGACAGTTGAGATAGACCCGAGGGAGCTGATGTCCAGGGACGCGTCCATACGAGGCATGTCTCTTTTTAACGCGACGGATGAGGAGCTGAGGTCGATACACGCGGGGCTTGCTGCCGGGTTCGAGGCCGGGACCTTGAGGCCCAGGGCTGGAAGGGAGCTGCCACTGGGGGCCGCTTCAGCCGCCCACCACGCGGTAATGGAAGAGCATGCTTATGGGAAGATAGTGCTTGCGCCTTGACAGGCTGCCTCAAGCTTCCATTTGCGTCGAGATAAGCAACCCTCTTGTATTTCCCCCTTTTCTAAAGGGGGAGTAAGGGGGATTATTTGTCATTGCGAGCGGAGCGAAGCAATCTCGTTTCTGTTTTCTGTTGGAAGGCTTTTTGCGCGTACAGTATCAGGAGATTTTGCCACAAAGCCGTGTAACACGGCTGTCGCCGCTCTTTGTAACAGGGCTCTGCTCGCTTACTGCCTCCCCCATCCGCGAATCTCGCCCCTGAGGTCGCTTCGCTCCCGCAGCCCCGGCGAGATTCGCCCCCCCTCCCTTAGGCCCATTCCGCCCTGTTACGGGGTATGTGTTAAAGACAAGACAAAACTTTTCAATGTTTTGTCTT
>JACPGA010000294.1 GCA_016182705.1 Deltaproteobacteria bacterium | reverse complement strand
TTCTGGATTCCGAGATAGTGATAGTGGGTTATGAAGAGGACCAGAGCCGGATAATAACCATTACAGCTGACAGAAAACCGGCTTGAGGGTTCATGCGGTATACGGCAATGTTTTGAGGGAGGATGAAATGTTCGGGAGGGAAGAAAAGCCGAAAGGCTTTATCTTCCCACCATCTTCCTGAATTGTTCTTCGTCTATTATCGTGAGGCCAAGCTGCTTTGCCTTGGCGTACTTTGACCCGGCCTCCTCGCCCGCAACAACGAAATCTACTTTTTTGCTCACGCTTGACGCGGCCTCTCCTCCAAGGGATTCGACCAGGTCCTTTGCCTCGTCCCTTGTAAAGGCACTCAGGGCTCCGGTAAACAGAAAGACCTTGCCGGACAGCGCCCCTTTTCCAGCAGCGCCTTCCTCAACCGCGAAGACCACCCCAGCTGCCTTGAGCTTCTCGATGACATTGAGGTTATGGGGCTCCCTGAAGAAATCCACGATAGACCTCGCGGTCTCCGGGCCGATCTCAGGTACATTCAGCAGTTCCTGCTCTTCCATCTCCATGAGCTTTTCGACGCTCCCGAACCTTTTCGCGAGCAGCCTGGCCATGTGCTCCCCCACGCCTTTTATGCCCAGGGCATAGATGAGCCGCTCCAGCGTTGGGTGTTTGCTCTTTTCTATGCTGCCAAGGAGGTTGGCTATTGACTTGTCCTTCCACTTGGCCAGGTTCTTGAGGTTTTCAGCAGTAAGGTTCACGTATAAGTCAGCCACGTCCTTTAACAGCCCGGCTTCGATGAACTGCTCGATGTGCTTATCCCCGAGCCCCTCTATGTCCATAGCCCTCTTAGAAGCGAAATGCCTTATGCTCTCTTTCAACTGCGCCGGGCACAGAAGCCCTCCCGTGCAGTAGTGAATGGCTCCGATTCTGTCTACCACCGAGCCGCACTCAGGGCACACAGGCGGCATGCGGAAGGGCTCGGTACCAGGCGGCCTCTTGTCCATTATGACCGAGAGGACTTCGGGTATCACGTCCCCGGCCCTCTGGACTATGACGGTATCCCCGGGGCGCACGTCCTTTCTTTCAACCTCATCGAGGTTATGCAGGGTCGCCCTCTCTATAGTCACCCCGCCCACGAAAACCGGCTCAAGTATGGCAACCGGCGTAAGCGCGCCGGTCCTGCCCACGCCGACATCTATCTTTATAACCCGGGTCCACTCCTGCTTGGGGGCGAACTTGTAGGCTATGGCCCAGCGGGGGCTCCTTGTGATAACGCCGAGCCTCTTCTGCAGCTCAAGGCTGTTGACCTTCAGCACCGCCCCGTCCAGCTCGTAATCAAGGGAATCCCGCCTGACTTCCAGCTCGTCGTGGTATTCGATGGCCGCCTCTATTCCGTGAAGGAGCCTTACAAAGGGGTTTACCCTGAGGCCGCACTTTTTCAGCAGCTCAAGCGATTCGAGATGGGTAGACGGGATTGCCCCTTCAACCATCCCCAGCCCGTAGCAGAAGATATCAAGCGGCCTTGCCGCCGTAACTCTCGGGTCGAGCTGTCTTATGGAACCCGCGGCCGCGTTCCTCGGATTGGCAAAAAGCGGCTCTCCCCGAGCTTGCCTTTCCCGGTTCAATTTTTTAAAGGCGGCAAGCGGCAGGAACACCTCTCCCCTGGCTTCCAGAAGCCTGGGGGCTTCTTTAGTAAGCCGAAGAGGTATCGAGCGGACTGTCCTGAGGTTCTGGGTCACGTCCTCGCCGACAACTCCGTCACCCCTTGTGGAACCCCTTACAAAAACGCCGTCCTCGTATATCAGCTCCACGGCGAGCCCGTCCATCTTCGGCTCGCCGACGTATTCGATTTTATCGTCTGGGCCGAGGCCCAGCTGCCTTTTGACCCTGGCGTCGAACTCGATTGCCTCGTCCCTCGTGAGGGCGTTTGCAAGAGATATCATGGGTATGGTATGCTTTATTGTCCCGAAAGCGGCCGCCGGGGTTGCGCCGACCCGTTGCGTGGGTGAATCAGGGGTGACGAGGTCCGGGAAGGCCGCCTCCAGCTCCTCGAGACGCCTCATGAGCCGGTCGTACTCGGCATCAGGCACTTCCGGGCTGTCGAGGACATAATACAGGTAGTTATGGCGGTTTATCTCGCCCCTCAGGCGGGATATTTCGGCCTTTGCCTCATTTTTTTCCATGAAAGTATATGTAGCACAAGGCCAGGCCAAGGTCAACGCGCTGGGCCGTGGACGCCTTTTTACCTTGACCTCGCCCTCTGGATAGGGTATAAGAAAAGACTCTTCACTTGGCAAAGGCTATTCCTGCGGGAAATTAACCCTTGACAAGTCAGGTGAAATAATTTAAATTTTAAAATTCAAATCTTTGTTTGGGGATTTATGATGAAGACTTTTCTTCCGAAGGTAGACGCAAATTCGAAACAGTGGTTCCTCGTAGACGCCAAGGGGCAGACACTGGGAAGGCTCGCGGCCCGTCTGGCCACGGTCCTGCGCGGCAAGCACAAGCCCACATACACTCCGAGCATCGACATGGGCGACTTCATTGTCGTGGTCAATGCCGAGAAGATCGCGCTCACGGGCAACAACAAGCTGACCGACAAGATCTATTACCACCACAGCATGTATCCGGGCGGGTTGAAGTCCGTTCCGGTTGGCAAGCTCCTTTCAACGAAGCCCGAAGAAGTTATAAAGAAGGCCGTATGGGGCATGCTTCCCAAGGGACCGCTTGGCAGGGACATGTTCAAGAAGCTCAAGGTATACGCCGGCGAGAACCACCCGCACCAGGCGCAGTCGCCTGTGAGCATGGCCGTAAACAAATAAGAATCCCGGAGACAGGTAAATGGCAGAAGTATTCAGCGCGGTAGGAAGGCGTAAGACATCGGTAGCAAGGGTAAGAGTTACGCCTGGCGCCGGAGAGCTAATCGTAAACAAGAAGGCAATCGGCGAGTTCTTCAGCCGCGACACCCTCAGAAGCATAGTAAAGCAGCCCTTCGAGCTTACCAGCACCACTGGCAAGTACAATGTGACCGCCAATGTGGACGGCGGCGGCGAGAGCGGCCAGGCCGGTGCCGTAAGGCACGGTATCTCCAGGTGCCTTTGCCTTATCGACGAATCATTCAGGAGCGTCCTCAAGAAAGCCGGTCTCATGACCAGGGACCCGAGGATGAAGGAAAGAAAGAAGTACGGACAGAAGGGCGCCAGGAAGAGGTTCCAGTTCTCCAAGAGGTAATCCCTTTTTATTATTTTGCAGAACCCGAGGGGAAGGCCGCTGGCCTTCCCCTTTTTTATTACAGTCTGTTGAAAAAGTCCATCTGCTGCGTTGTCTCGTCGCCTTGCATATGGAGCTTTTTGAACAGACTGACCGGCTCAAGCGAATCTGAATCTTTAAACAAAGGAGTCGCCAATGCTTAAAGTTGCAATTTTCGGGGCAAGCGGCTACAC
>JACPGA010000281.1 GCA_016182705.1 Deltaproteobacteria bacterium | reverse complement strand
GAGATAATAACGGCCGTAACTATCTTCTTTTGAAGCGTTTTCGCAGGAGAAAGATGCAGAACATCCGTAAGGCGGTAATTGCCGCCTCCCTCCTTTCAGCCCTTATCACCTTTATAATCTATCTGCCGTCAATCGGAAACGGGTTTGTTTCGTGGGACGACCCGAGGTATATCTACGAAAACCTGGATATCCGCGCATTTGACTACGCGTCTCTGAAAAAGCTCGTAACCGGGTTTTATGTGGCGAACTGGCACCCGCTGACGATGATCTCCTATGCGGTCGATTACGCGTTATGGGGGCTCAACCCGCTCGGCTATCACCTTGAGAACAACATCCTTCACGCTGTAAATACCGCACTCGTGGCCGTGCTCTCCGTAAGGCTCATAACTATCGCAAGGCCGCTTTCGTCACCTGCCGTCTTTCCCGCGGGTTTTGTCCCGGCGCTCCTGTTCGGTATACATCCGCTCCATGTCGAGTCGGTTGCCTGGGTGTCCGAAAGAAAGGACGTGCTTTGCGCCCTGTTTTTTTTGGCGAGCATCCTGTTTTACCTGAGGTATGCCCAAAAACGAAAAGGCCTCTGCTATATACTGTCGCTTGTATCTTTTGCCCTTGCCATCATGAGCAAATCAATGGCAGTAACCTTGCCTGCCGTCCTCCTGCTCCTTGATTTTTATCCTTTGAGAAGGCTTTCCGGCGCGAAAGGGATATTGAAGGCCGTTGCCGAGAAGATTCCCTTTTTCGCGATATGCGCCTTTGCCGCTGCCATGGCCCTTTATTCCCAGACTTCGGCTATGGCATCCCTTGAGTCCATACCCGTGGACATCAGGTTCATTTCTGCTTTGCGCTCTTACGCGTTCTATCTTGAAAAATTATTCGTTCCCGTCGGGCTCGCGCCGTTTTACCCGTTCCCGGCAGAGTTTGACCCGTTTGGCGCTGATTACCTCGTCACCTACGCAGTGCTCGCCGGCATAAGCATCATCTGCCTGGCGGCTATCCGCTACAGGATGTTCATCGTGGCCTGGCTCTATTTTCTCGGCACCCTCGTACCGGTAATAGGCCTGGTGCAGGTCGGCATGCAGGCTGCCGCCGACAGGTACATGTACCTGCCGAGTCTGAGTCTCCTGGTGCTGCTCGGCGCGGGCGGAGCCCTCATTATTGAGAAGAACTCGAAGCCCCTGCTGGCTTTATTCCTGGGCTTTATTTCGGTGGCGACAGTCGGGCTTTCATACGCCACGGTTACGCAGACCGCCATCTGGAAAGATTCCCTGACGCTCTGGGACCACGAGATAGGGATCTACCCTGACGCGTATATCCCGCTCATGAACAGGGGTGCGGCCCTCGTCAAGATGGGAGAGCCTGAAAGGGGCATGAAGGACCTTGACAGGGCGGTTTCGCTTGCTCCGGGCTCAAGGAACGCGCTGTACAACAGGGCGCTCGCGCTCAAGGGGCTGGGCAGGTACAGGGAAGCGCTCGATGACCTGAACGCTGCCATAAAGATAAGGCCTGACGCTGACCTCTACAATAACAGGGGCAATGTGCTCAAAAGGCTCGGCGACCATGCTGGCGCGGTGGAAAACTACCGCAAGTCCCTGGAGTTTGACCCCGTCAACGGTGCCACTTACTTTAACCTGGCGCTTGCGCTGGAGGCAAACGGCGACATCAATGGGGCTATCGAGAGCGCTTCAAGGGCTGCCGGGCTCGGCGTGGGGCAGGCAAGCCAATACCTTGATTACCTCAATTCCCGGCCTGGGGCCTCAACTCTTATTGTAGAGTAGGTCGGCGAGCACCCAGTCGAACGTAAGTGAGAAGGCCCGGAGGGGGCGAGATAAACAATCCCTAATCCTTGTCTTTCTTTTCAAGCTTCAATGACGCGGAGTTTACGCAGTATCTTTTCCCGGTAGGCGGTGGGCCGTCTTCGAATAGATGGCCCAGGTGAGAGCCGCACCTGCTGCAAAGAAGTTCCGTCCTGTGCATGAAAAAGCTCGTGTCCTCTGCCGTCGATAGATTTTCTGGTGAGACGGGCTCATAAAAGCTTGGCCACCCTGAGCCTGAGTCGTATTTTGTCGTAGAGCTGAAAAGCTCCTGGCCGCAGGCGCCGCACCTGTAGACGCCGGGCTCATCGGTATGCACATACTCGCCGGAAAAGGGCCTCTCGGTTCCTTTCTTTCTTAACACCCTGTACTGCTCGGGCGTCAATTCCTTTTTCCATTCCTCTTCTGTTTTCTGTACTTTTCCCATAACAGATTGTCGGCCTTATTGCGGGAGGTGTCAAGCGGGGGGATGGGCAAGTTCATCATTTGAGTGGCATCGAGATTTCAGACAAAAAGATGTTGGGTTACGCTTCGCTAACCCAACCTACTGGCGTCGTTTTGTCTTTAACCAAGCACGATTTACCCGGCGCAGCGAAGCATAAGGTTGGGGGAGGGACGAGCAGGCGGGGGCGTAGGTATGCCCGCGTAGCGGGTTGAGGAAGGTAAGCGGGCCTGCTCGGAGGCAGGAGGCGGAAAGCGAGCGAGCCGGGTAAACAGAAAAGCGCGTAAGCGCGCAAAAGGCCTTTTTTGCAAAAAAGATTAATT
>JACPGA010000280.1 GCA_016182705.1 Deltaproteobacteria bacterium | reverse complement strand
CCTCCTCCGAAAAAGTCCGAGACGACATCGTTGAATATGTCCTGGAAGTCAGCGCCGAACCCGGCCTCAGGGCCGCCCCCGCCGCCGAAGCCCGCTCCTGTTGCGGACCCGAACCTGTCGTAATGCGCTTTCTTCTGCGGGTCTTTAAGTGTCTCGTAAGCCTCGTTGATGAGCTTGAAGCTGTCCTCTTTACCCTTGTCACCGGCGTGCTTGTCCGGGTGAAGTTCCTGGGCGAGCTTCCTGTACGCGCGTTTTATCTCGTCGTCGCTCGCGTCCCTGCTTACCCCTAATATCTTGTAAAAGTCTTTTGGCTGGTTTGGCATTTTTCTTTTCTCAGTGGACCTCCGGCTTTCTGGAGACCGCTACCATCGCGGGCCTCAGGAGCCTGCCTTTCAGGAGGTATCCTTTCTGGAACTCCCTGACGACTGTCCCGGCTTCCATCTCGGAGTTTTCCTCTTCTGAGATGGCGTGGTGCATCGATGGGTCGAACTTCTCTCCGGTAGCCTTTATCTCCTGTATGCCGAACTTCTTCAGGAGCGCGGCCATCTGCCCTGAGATGAGCTCTATTCCCTGCTTCAGCGACTCGAGGTTCTCTTCTCCGTTAGCATGGGAAAACGCCCTGTCGAAGTTGTCGATGACCGGGAGTATCTCCTCTATGAGTTTCTCGTTGGCAAAAACTATGGCGTCGGTTTTTTCCTTGTCGGCGCGCTTCCTGTAATTGTCGAGGTCGGCTACCGCGCGCAGGTACTTGTCGTAATTGGCAGCAGCCTCCCTGGAAGCCGCTTCAAGCTGTTCCGTGAGCCTCTTTATTTCCTCTTCCGGGGTCTCGGCCAGCGGCCCTTCGTCCCCGGCGGTCTCAAGCCTTTGTTCCTTTTCAATTCCCTCGTCATTACCCATTCCACGAACCTCGAAAAAGTTTTTTTGTCTCTAAAATTTAGGGCCGTGAGCCCACAAAAGCAAGCCACGGCACGTAAAATCTGATAAGGCTGCCTCTAAAAATTAGATATTTTTTCTGAAATCAAGGAAGGGTGGAAATAAAAAGCGCAGCATATATGTGAATATGTGAGCATTTATATTTACACCCTGACACAGAGATCAGGAAAAAGAGCAATTTTTAGAGGTAGCCAGAATTTAAAATACCCTGCTGAGTAGCCCTGATGTATAATCCACCAGCGGGATTATTTTCGAATAGTCCATCCTCACAGGGCCGACGACCCCGAGAGTGCCCAGGACTTCTCCGTGCCTGCCGTAAGGGGCTGTCACGAAAGACAGGCCGCTGAACTCTTTTACCGCGTTCTCCGAGCCGAGGTAAATCTTGAGGCCGCTGTCGTCGAGGCTCTTGTCGAGAATTTTCACGAGCAGGCTTTTTTCCTCAAAGGCTGAAAAAAGCGTCTTCATCCGTTCGAAGTCGTCCCTGAACTCGGGCTGTTCCAGCACCTTGACCTTGCCTTCGAGCACGATGTCGTTTTCTCCGGTGCCGCTGTCTTCAAGGGCCGCGGCCCCGAGCCTCAATGCCCTGGCCAGAAGCTCGTCATAAAGGTTCTTGTCCCTTGTCATCTCCTCGACTATCCTGGCCCTGAGTTCGCCTATGGTAAGGCCCGCGCCCAGAGAGTTCAGGTAGTTCGAGACCTTCTCCAGTTCGAGTTTTTCAATGCCGGGGACAGGCACGAGCCTGGAATGGACCATGCCGCAGTCAGACACGAGGAGGACCATGAGCCCCGCCGCGTCAATGGGAAAGAGGCTTATATGCTTTATGGTGAAGTTTTCTTTTCTGGGTATGAACAGGACTCCTGCGCAGTTCGTTATGGCTGAAAGCACCTTGGCGGTATTTGAAAGCACTTCGTCTATGGCGGCTGAACGCTCGCATATGCGCTTCAGTAGGTCTTTCGCGTCCTGGCCCGGCTCTTCGAGCTCAAGGAGGCTGTCCACGTAGAACCTGAAGCTCTTTTCAGTAGGCACACGGCCGGCAGAGGTATGCGGCTGGACAAGATAGCCGAGTGACTCGAGGTCGGCCATGACATTCCGGATAGTGGCGGGGCTCACGCCGAGGGAATAGTTGGTCGCGAGGGCCTTCGAGCTTACAGGCTCGGCCGTCCTGATGTAGTCCTGAACCAAAGCCTTCAGGATCTTCCTGGTGCGTTCCTGGAACTGTTCCATTAATCTTCCAAAAAGGTTGAAAAACTCTAATAACTTATTATATACGAATACAACAATCTGCCCTACTTAAAATACCAACCGCCCAAACCATTGTCAAGAATAGAAGACACCAAACCCTTTGTTTAAAAAGAAGAAAACGGCCTTTTTATGGCGCTTTCGGCGAAAGGGACAAAAGTACCTCATTTAAGAAAAGAAGCCCCTTTTCAGTCAAAACAAGGTCCTCCCCCCGCCTGTCCACGAACCCCTCGGAGATGAGAGCGTCCCATGCGAAGGCATCCAGCGGGGTGAGTCCGAACCTTTCAGTGAACGGGCCGCCCTTGAGGCCCTCATCCACCATCCTGAGCCCCAGCATGACGGCCTCAAGCATGGCGTCTTCACGGGTCAGTTCTT
>JACPGA010000011.1 GCA_016182705.1 Deltaproteobacteria bacterium | reverse complement strand
TACAGAGGCAGATAAGGGAAGAGAAAAAGGCGATAAAAGAGATCTCCGTCAAGGAGACCGACGTCCTTGGCGAGCTTGAAAATATAAACAAGGAACTTACCGCTAAAAGGGAAGAGCTTTCTGTCCTTAACGGCTCGGTAGCCGGGCTGCAGAAGGACGTCGCGGTTTCCGAGCGGCGCATCTCCCTGATCGAAGCTGACAAGAAAAAGCTGGCTTCCCGGCTCACGGCACGCCTTCGGGCCATGTACAAGATGGGTAGAGGTGAGGCCATGGAAGTCCTCTTCTCATCCGATTCATCTACACTGGGCAGGCGGCACAAGTACCTGACCATGATAATGGACATGGACGCGGGCCTAATAGAAAGATACGAGAAGACAATAGCCGCCCTTGACGGCGAGCGGAAAAAAAAGGCCTCGATACTGACAGAGGCCGACTCGGCAAGACGCGCGGCTGCTTTGAAAAAGGCGGAGTCAGAGGCGCTGCACAAGACAAAAGTCGCTCTCCTTAACGGCATTAAGCAGGAAAAGGTCCGTAGGGAAGGGGCCGTAGCCGAGTTGGAAAAGGCGGCCTCCGAGCTTACAAAGCTCATAGACAGGCTCCGTACTACCCACGAGCCTGACGCGCCCAAAGGCACGGGTTTCGCCTCGATGAAGGGCAGGCTTGCCATGCCGGCCGACGGGCAGGTCACATCGAGGTACGGCAAGGTCAAGCACCCCAAGTTCCAGACCGTGACCTTCAATAATGGCATAACCATCGAGTCGGCCCTGGGATCAATCGTCAAGAGCGTCTATGACGGCAAGGTCGTTTACGTGGGCTGGCTCAAGGGCTACGGGCAGGTTTTGATACTCGACCACAAGGGCGGCTTCTATACTCTTTACGCCCATCTTGGAAAGGTCTCGAAAGATAAAGGAGAGGAAGTCGCACGTGGCATGGAGCTTGGCCTCGTCGGCGACAGCGGCCCGGAAGGAAGGCCCGGGCTGTATTTTGAGGTAAGGCAAAGGGGGGTCCCGAAGGACCCGATGGACTGGCTTTCGGGGCGCTGATATTTTCTGTTTAAGGCTAAGTACCATTTTGGTATAATAGCCACTGCATGCCTGATGCGTCCATGGCGGCAATATCAAGGAGGAGCATTAATGAGAAAATTCTTTAGTCCCAAGCTTCTTGGAGGGGCGTTGGCCATAGTGGCTGTTTTTTCGTTCTCTTCATGGGGGCTTACCCAGAGGGCGGCATCAGTCCCGAGCAGCACCTACGAGAACCTGAAGGTGTACACGGATGTCCTCAGTATAGTCCAGGATAACTACGCTGAAGAGGTAGATACAAAGGACGTCATCTATAACTCCTTGAAGGGCATGGTCAAAAACCTTGACCCTCATTCCAGCTTCATGACCCCTGACGAGTACCAGGAGATGCAGATAGACACCAAGGGCAGCTTCGGGGGTATAGGCATAGAGATAGGCATGAAGGAGAACGTCCTTACGGTCGTCGCTCCGATAGAGGACACGCCTGCGCACAAGGCTGGCCTGCTGGCCGGCGACAAGATAGTCAAGATAGGCGACAAGGCCACAAAGGAAATGCCGCTTACGGAAGCAGTGGGACTCATGCGCGGACCCAAGGACACGCCTGTCACGATTCACATCATGAGGGAGAGCTTTAACGAGCCCAGGCCCTTTGTGATAACCAGGGCAGTCATAAAGGTCAAGAGTGTGAAGTACAAGATGCTCGACGAGGGCTTCGGCTATGTCAAGCTCAACCAGTTCCAGGAGCGCACGACCGAGGAGCTCGACAAGGCCCTTATTGACCTTGCCTCAAAGAGCGAGGGCAAGAAGCTTCGCGGCTTGATACTCGACCTCAGGAACAACCCCGGAGGGCTTCTCCAGGAAGCCGTGTCGGTTTCAAACGAGTTCCTCGACTCCGGCCTTATCGTCTACACGAAGGGCAGGGCCGCGGGCCAGAACATGACCTTCAACGCGGACGCCTCCAGGAGCCAGCGCGCTCCAGGACCACAAGAGGGCCATAATCCTTGGCGTGCAGACCTTTGGCAAGGGCTCAGTCCAGACCATCATACCCCTTACGGACGGCTCGGCGGTGAGGCTCACGACCTCGAAGTACTACACGCCCTCGGGCAGGTCCATACAGGCCAAGGGCATCGAGCCTGACATCGTCGTGGGCGAAGTACCCAAGGGCCACCTGAAAGAGGCTGACCTCGAAGGCCATCTTGCCGCTGAAGGGCCTGAAGTAAAAAAAGAGGTTAAAAAGCCTGAAATCGAAAAGATAAGCGCCCCGGTTGAGCCACAGGTCAAGTCCGCGCCTGCTGACAACGGCGAAGATGTTCAGCTCAAGAGAGCCGTTGAGTACCTGAAAAGCTGGTATATCTTCAAGGGCAGCACAAAGAAAGTAAGCTGAGAACCAGATTGAAAATATGAGCTTAAGGGCCCCGTAAGGGGCCTTTGCTTTACGGGCTGCGGAAGATTTTTATGGGGGAAACTTTCTGTAGAAAGTTTCCCCCATACCCCTTTCAAAGATTTTAAGTTCCCGAGAGCACCCCCATAAGGGGGTGCTCTCGGGAAGAACTAAAAGTTTTTGGAGAGAGTTTGAGAGAA
>JACPGA010000279.1 GCA_016182705.1 Deltaproteobacteria bacterium | reverse complement strand
CAAGTGAGGGCCTTATTCCCTCAAGGGAGCCCTCTTTTATCTTCTCGGGAAGTACGGTAACTGACCCGGTCGTCTCCATGTCAAGGCCCCTGATGACCGCGCCGATGACCCCGCCAGAGGCCGATATCATAGCCTGGTTATAAGTAAAAGGAGTAGCCCCCACCACACCCGGCACCTGAAGGACTTTGGAGGAGACCTCCTTGTATTCCTTCATGGGCGCGCCTAATTCGGTTACCACGACGTTCGCGTTGATGCCGAGTATCTTCTCTCTCAGGTTCTCCTCGAAGCCGGTCATGACCGAGAGCACGATGATAAGGGCGGTCACTCCCACTGTTATCCCCAGTATGGAGATGAAGGTAATGACCGAGATGAAAGTCTGCTTCCTTTTAGCCTTGAGGTAACGCAGACCTATGAAGAGTTCGTATGCCATTTATCCTTTGTTGTTACACAACCACGGCTTATATGATAACCGCCGTGGATTAAAAAACCTGTAGCACGGGATTAAAAAGAAGCCCCGCGCCTTGAGCGAAGTTCAGTTTTTCAGGGTTTTTTCACCATTCCTGGCCAAATTACCTCCTGAGCTGCGGAAAGAGTATTACATCCCTTATGGAAGGGGAATTAGTCATGAGCATCACGAGCCTGTCTATGCCTATGCCCTCGCCTGCCGTAGGCGGCATGCCGTACTCCAGGGCTCGTACAAAGTCCTCGTCCATCTCGTGAGCCTCGGTATCTCCTGCCGCCTTTTCCTTGAGCTGGCCGACGAAACGCTCCCTCTGGTCAATTGGGTCGTTAAGCTCGGAGAAGGCGTTGGCTATCTCGCGGCCAGCAACCAGCAGCTCGAACCTGTCAACGATCGACGGGTCGAGCGCGTTTTTCCTCGAAAGCGGGGAAACATCAAGCGGGTAAAGGGTAACGAAAGTCGGCTGGATGAACCTGTGCTCGGCGACCGATTCGAATATCTCTATCAAGACCTTTCCGTGAGAGAGCCCCTCCGGGACGCTCAGGCCAATTTCCTTTGAGAAGGCAAGAGCCCTGTCCTTGTTCGTGAATATCTCCTCAGGCGCTTTCGAATGCTTCCTAATTGCGTCGTATACCGATATCCTCGTCCAGGGCGGGGTAAAGTCTATCTCTGTTCCCTGGTAGTCTATCTTCATCGTGCCGTTTATCTCGAGGCAGAGCTTGCTTATGAGCTCTTCGGTCAAGTCCATCAGGTCTTCAAATGTGGCGTACGCCTGATAGAACTCCAGCATCGTGAACTCGGGGTTGTGCATGGTGGAGATGCCCTCGTTCCTGAAGTTCCTGTTTATCTCGAATACGCGCTCTAATCCGGCGACGACCAGCCTCTTCAGATAAAGCTCAGGGGCTATCCTCATGAAAAGCTCCATCTGGAGCGCGTTATGAAATGTCTTGAAAGGCCTTGCCGCCGCTCCTCCCGGTATGGGCTGGAGCATGGGCGTCTCTACTTCCATGAACTCCCTGTTCGTCAGAAAATCCCTTATGAACTTTATTATGCGCGACCTCTTTACGAACACATCCTTGACCTCGGGGTTGACCATGAGGTCAAGATATCTCTGCCTGTAGCGGGCCTCTACATCCACGAGGCCGTGCCACTTCTCTGGCAGCGGGTGCAATCCCTTGGCGAGAAGCTCGAGGAAGTCGGTCTCTATCGTGAGCTCGCCTGTCCTCGTCCTGAAGAGGCTGCCTTTAAGCCCTACGATGTCGCCCAGATCGCAGTTCTTGAAGAGATTGTAAGCTTCCTCTCCGAGGATGTCCTTTTTCATGTAGGCCTGGACCCGGCCTGTCCTGTCCTGTATCTGTATGAACGAGGCCTTGCCAAAGTCCCTCTTCGCGACTATACGGCCCGCGACCGACACTTTTCTATCGTTGGTGGCCAGCAGCTCTTCAGCTGAAAGGTTCCCGAACTTCGCCGCTACCTCCGCGGCCGTGGTCTCCGGCTTGAAGTCGTTCGGGTACGGGTCTACCCCGGCCTCCTTGAGAGAAGAGAGCTTTGCAAGACGCTGCTGGAACTCCGTAGATCTGTCTTCCACCGATATAACCTCTGAGTAGATTTGATCCGTCTGAACTGCTTTAAACGGCGGTATTTCCTTTTAAAGGCCTGAAAAGATTAATGTATAAAGTTATCCCATTTAAGGGGCGTGAGTCAAGGGAAAAGGGTGTATTTACAGGGGGTTGGAAAAGGCGCTCAGCTGTTCCGGGACTGTGTAAAGCCATTGGTCAAAAGGGACTTTCCTGAAGGGGACCTGGGCCGGGAAAGAGTGGCGCTCAGGGGATGGGCGCGCCCTCTATCGGCTCAAAAGGCCTGCCAAGAGCCTCGGCTACAGATTTGTGGACGACATGGCCGTCCATGAGGTTCAGCCCGCGCTTCAACGGGCCGCCGGACAGCGCGCCTTTCAAGCCCGAATTGGCGAGCTGAAGGACAAACGGAAGTGTCGCGTTGGTAAGGGCGAAGGTAGATGTCCTGGGCACGGCCCCGGGCATGTTAGCTACGCCGTAGTGTATGACGCCGTCTACCTCATAGACCGGGTCAGAGTGGGTCGTGGGCCTTATCGTCTCTATGCATCCGCCCTGGTCGACTGAAACATCGACGATAACCGCGCCTTTTTTCATGGTCTTTATCATATCCCTGGTTACGAGCCTCGGGGTCCTCGCGCCGGGTATATGGACAGCGCCTACGAAAAGGTCGGCCTTGTTGAGGCTCTCTTCGAGGTTAAGCGGGTTTGAATAAAGGGTCTGCACCCTCGAGCCGTAAAGGTCGTCAAGAGCCCTTAATCTTTCAGCCCTGGTGTCGAGCACAGTCACCTGAGCGCCGAGCCCGACGGCAATCTTCACGGCATTCACCCCGACGATGCCAGCCCCGGCAATGACGACATGGCCCGACTCCACGCCAGGTACGCCGCCAAGAAGCACGCCCCTGCCGCCGTAAGCCTTCAGAAGATAATGCGCGCCAGCCTGAACGCTGAGCCTGCCCGCGACCTCGCTCATGGGCGCGAGTATGGGAAGAGCCCCGTTGTCGCACTCAACTGTCTCGTAAGCTATTGCCGTTGTTCGGTTTTTGATGAGTTCGGCCGCGAGTTCATGGTCAGCGGCAAGGTGGAAAAAGGTGAAAATGGATAAGTCTTTACGGAGGAATTGGTACTCGCCTGGCCTCGGCTCCTTGACCTTGATGATAAGCGAAGCCCTGCCCCAGACCTCTTCTGAACCGACGACTTCGGCCCCGGCGGCCCTGTATTCTTCGTCACTTATGGCGCTTTGAGCCCCCGCGCCCGTTTCAACAAGGACGCTGTGGCCTGCCCTGACAAGAGCGGCCGCGCCTGAGGGGACAAGCCCCACGCGGAACTCGTTGTCTTTTATCTCGCGAGGTACTCCGACGACCATCAACTGATAACCTTTTCAATTCAGCATGTTATAACATCTTAAAAATTCAGGCTACCAGTTTTAAAAGCCTTCGTCAAGGCCTTAAGCCTGCTCTTCCTTGGCGTTCCTGAGAAGAGGCAATACTGTCTT
>JACPGA010000285.1 GCA_016182705.1 Deltaproteobacteria bacterium | reverse complement strand
AGGGTGCTTGCCCGTATCTCGTCCTGCCTGTCCTCAGCTATGCATTCCTCGAACTCGTCAACGGAGTCATGCGAGGGCCTGTGCTCAAGGGGCGGCTCTGTCGAGGCGAGGTTCACGACTATAACGCAATCGAGCGAGTTCCTTTCCCTGAAGCCGCTCAAGTCCTTCCTGAGCTTTTTTACCTGGGCCGCCAAAGTCATCTCACGCCCGGGCGTTTCATGGCTGGAGAGGGATTCTATTGATTTGCCGCAGTTTGTCGTAACTCCCTGGCAGATCTCAGTAGACAGTTCTATGAGGCCGCCTTCAATCTGGCGGAGTATCTCAGAGGGGAGCTGGGAGTTCCTGAAGTAATTCTGCGCGCTCTCCAGCGGAGAAGACGGCCGGACGTCCCACCCGCCAAAGACCATGTCTTCGGGCTCGATGAGCCCCAGGCCTGAGAACTGAGGCAGCTCAGTAACCATGCCCGCGCGGTCGCAAAGGCCTTTTTTCAGGGCAAGCGCGCCTGACATCACCGCAGTCGCGATATACCCTGAGGCTCCGATGAAAAATACGCCGGTCTTGCCAGTTTTATTCATGTTCAAGAGGCCCCTTTATGTGGTCTGTCAGGTTATAAAGTCCTTTGTTGAAGCGCGCTTGAAAAAGGCACTGGCCTCCTTTGTGCCTCATATGGGACTTCATGAAAAGGACAGGTCTGGCTGCCGGAATCATGCTCTGCTTATTCAGGCTTCTGGCCATGAGCGGGCAGCCTGGCAAGTAAATATCCGGTAGAGAACTCTTTTCGATTCTGGTTTTCCTGACAGGTTTACGGAAGAGCTTGAAACCGTTTGCGGCGCGTGTATGAATTCTCTTACCAAGGATTTTAAGTCAAGAATGGGGATTGTCAAGAAGGGCTGTCGCGTACTGTCCGGGTTTGAATGAAAGGGTGTTTCAGGATTGCAGGAGATTGCCAATAAGGCGGCTTGAGCGCAATTTGCCAAAGCTTTACAGGCCCGGGGCTTTGTGGCCCCGGGCCTGTTTTTTTCAGGCGTGGCCGCCTTTTTCTTTGTCGCCTTTTTCGAGATTGGTGACCATATCAGTGAACATGTTCCCCTTTATCGTCGTCTTCTCGCCGCATTTCGGGCACTGGAGCGTTGTCCCGTCCTTCAGGTCCCGCGCTTTCTTTTTGAAAACGGTCGTGCAGACCGGGCATGTGATGTCTATCATTACTTCGGACATGTATTCCTCCCTTATATTTCCGCCTCAGGGCGCGTATTTGCTGCTATTTAAGCATAAAAAGAGGCCGCATGGCAAGGGGAGGGGAAAAACCTTTCCCCAGCCGTCTACTTCGAGCCGGTTGACGCCGCGGAGTCTATCAGTTTGAAATGTTTTTTGCTGAGGTCCAGCTTTGTGAGTTTTTCGATTATCATTTTTATCCGCTGCCGCTTATCCCTTGATGACAATCTGTAGCCGGGGTTCAATTCGAAGAGAGCTGGAACCTGGGGGAGCCAGTCCTTTATTACAGCCGGGTGCGTCCCTTTGAACTCCCTTATTATCGCGGGGTCTATATTCCCGTATGTGATGTTCATGGGAGGCTTGTTCCAGTAGCGCTGTACATGCCTGGTTTTCATGTTCATGTTGTGCTCGGGCCTGGCCCAGCCGTAATGGTAGATGGTCGCGCCGGTGAGCGCGGCCCTTGGATAGCGCCCCTTTTTATTGGAGTCGAGCACGACGAAAAAAAGCCCGTCCGGGGCATACGACCTTATGGTGTTCCTTATTATCCTCGGGGCCCGCCTGTACCAGGCAGGGCTTTCGAGATATATTGAATGGTTCCCGTAGAAATGAAGGTAGTCGAAGACGAGCGCCTCCACCTCAGGCTTGTCGAGATTGCGTTTCATCGAATCGTATATCTTCGTGAGGTCGTCCTCATGCACCACTTCGTCGCATTCGAGGTAAAAGGCCCAGTCCCCGGTGCAGCTGTACTGCGCTATCATCTTCTGCTGGCCGTAGACAAAGCCTTTGGCCGTAAGGTTCTCGTTCCATTTCGTGGTGATTATCTTTATTTTAGGGTCGTTTATCGACTTTATCAGCTCGAGGGTGCCGTCGTCCGACTCCCCGACGTTGACGATGAACTCGTCGCATATCGGCAGGATGGACTTTATCGACTGCGCGGCAGGGTAGCCGAATTCCAGCGCTTTCCTTATGAAAGTAAACCCGCTTATCTTCATTACGCCTCTGCCTTTCCATTAATGGGCTTCAGGGCCGTTTGCAGGCCCGTGAGCATGGCGAAGAGCATACCCGTGTGGACCTGGATTATCTGGGTGTCGGTCAGGCTTGCAATTGCCACTATCAAGCCGAAGGCCAGTATGGAAAAGCCGGTGAGGTGATTCATGTGCGTCCAGCCTGTTCCGATGAATTGAACGAATATCCAGCAGATTGAGAGCACGCCAATAGCCCCGAAGCTCACGGCCATGTACAGGAAACTGTCCCGGGGTCGAGCGCCGGGTTGACGTGTTCCTTCATGGCCAGGTTATAGCCGCCTGTGCCGATGCCGATAACCGGGTTATCCATGAATATTTTAATGGCTCCGTTCCACATATGGAGCCTCAGGCCCATCGAGGTATCAGGGCTGCCGCTGTAATATGAGTCGATCTGTGCCGCCGCGTCGTTCAATGAGGACTTTACTATGGGCGTAAAAAACAGGGCCACCACCGTAAGGAGGGTGACCGCTGATACCTTCTTAAAGGACCTTTGTCCCAGAAGATTGTAAAAAACAAATGGCATTGATACGAGGAGCGAGAGCAGGGCAGTCCTTCCTGGCGACCCGGCGAACAGAGAGATGCTCGCGAGATAAAGCAGTATTCCGGCCCCGTAGATTATCCGGCCCATCAGGTTTCCTGCCCTGCCGAAGTAAAATGAAAGCAGGAGGATGCCGAAAGTCAGGAGCAGTATGTAGGTTATCGGGTTTATGAAGCTGGCGGAGTATATTCGAGAGGGCGGGATGAGTCCCATGTATACGCCAATGTGAATGGCGGCTGCCAGGGAAAGCCCCGCAAGGAAACTGTCCAGAAGGACCTTGGGAGAATACGTGTTGAACGGTACCGAGGCTATCGCGAAGGCAAAAAGCCAGTAATGGGTCTTTGCGGCGTACTTCAGCCCCGCATGTAAGTCGTCAGTATACAGAAGCCCAGCCCAGTGGAGGGTAGCGAAAACCAGCAGGGGCGCGAACCAGGGCTGTCTTAACCAGAGGCGGCTTTCCTTTATGAACCTTCCCGAGCATATCCACAGGGCCAGGGTAAGAAAACCAGCGATGAGGAAAGGAGATGTCCCGAGCGGGATTAGGAAAAATGTCAGGCAGAAACCCCAAAAAATAATCCGTTCCAAATCTACGGCGCTGCGCATCTGTTCAGCTCTCATAAGTGATTAAATGGTTTTTCCCAAGCATATATCCACTTTTGAGTTTTGCAAGCGGTTGCGGTAAGTTTTTTCAGGCGGGGGGGTAACTGTGTAGTTGGTAGAGCAGGGGACTGAAAATCCCCGTGTCGGGCGTTCAACTCCCTCCCTGGCCACCATTGGAAAAAGATTGAAGAGTATAAGGCGGTCTTGGTATAGTCTTTTAACGAAAGCTGGAATT
>JACPGA010000284.1 GCA_016182705.1 Deltaproteobacteria bacterium | reverse complement strand
TGAAAGGGAGCGGCCAGTTTTCCGAACCCTTCACAGCCCCTTTAGCGGCCTTTTTCAGAGCCACGAAGGCGTTCTGTGTGCCTTCCGACGCGCCAAAACCGATAAACTTCTGCTTGTTCTTGTCCTTGTTCATTGATGTGCCTCCTGATGATGTTTTGAAGGCCCCCTTTTCAAGGGGCCTGAAAGACAAATATGTTTTGTCCGCTTATCCCTGGTTTGCCTGAATGTTGATGATAGATGACACGGGCATGGGCTGCCTGAACTCGATGCCCGAGACAAACCCTCCTGATTCCTGTTCCGTCCAGACAGCGCGGGCGCCCCTTTCAAAAGCCAGGCCGTTCAGGCTCACCTTTACCAGTACGCTTTCGCCCGCCGGGATAGCCTCTCCAGCGTACCGGGCCCTCATGCCACGGGGCGATATGTCTCGTGTCACTCCCCTCAGAACCCCCGCTGCCGAGACAACGGCGCAATCATCCGTAAAGTTCACTCTCCCTTCCTTCCTGCTGCCGCCCTCCCCGCGCATGAGAGCCATCCTCAACGGCCCGTGCATCAGTCCCCCGACAGTCTCGAGAAGCTCGGAGATCTTGAACGGCTTTTCAAGGCATTTAAGGCTTTTTTCAGAGAGGGTCGAGAGCAGCTCTTCGCTCGCCACGCCTGTCATGAAAAGGAACATGCCTTCCACGGCGGGGATCTCACTCAGAGCGCTTTCGTAAAACTCCAGGCCGCCGAGCTCCGGCATATTGACGTCAGAGATGACGAGGTCGTAACTTGCCTGCCTCAGCTTATCCAGACCGTCTGCCCCATGCACGGCGTTCTCTACCGTGTAGCCGGCGGTGCGAAGCACCAGAGCGCACAGGTCGCGTATGGACTCGTCATCGTCAACGACAAGTATTCTTCTCGAAGGAACGGCAGTTGCTTTCTCCAAGGTGTATGTCTCCTTCTGATAAAATCTATAAGGATAGTTTTTAAAGCGACAATACTTCCGAAAGGAATCCGGCCTTCGCAGGGTATTGATATTCCATGAAGGGAGCTTCCGGTATTTCAGTGCCGCGTGTTTCAGTGAATGGATTAATTTGCAGGAAGCATGCCAAGGAAGCGGAATTGATTTATGTCAGGGAAAGCATTGGGCGTTTTGAAAGACAGCTCTCAAAACAGCGCCGGGCAAGGTGCGACGGTTGTTCAAACACTCAGGGGATTCGACATGGAAAAAGAGGGAAAAACAAGAAGAAATAAGGGGTTGAAGGGGGGTGCAAAAATAATCGCAGGCGCAAAAAATGTCTCAACCCTTTTATGAGTCAGGGTCTACACCTTTGTGTTTCAACGGGGCTGAACCTTCTCCTTGAGCCAGTTCAGCGCTTTTTCTTTTCAGGACTTTTTCTGTTGAGGCGTTTGTTAAGCGCCTGGCGGGTTATTCCCAGGAGGGACGCCGCGATGCCCTGGTTTCCATTGGCGAGCTTCATGGCCTTGTCTATGAGGGCGCTTTCAGCGTCCCTCAAGGTGGGAAAGTTCTCGCGCGTACCGTATGGAACGGTCTCCTCGGCTGCCCTGGCCTGGGCAGCTGCCCCCTGCCTCTCCTGGCCGATGATGTCCCTGAAGCTTTCCATGGAAAGCACGCCGCCTTTGTGCCTGGCCACTGCGTCATAGACCATTGCCTGAAGCTCTCTGATGTTGCCGGGAAAATGATAGGTGGACATGAGCGTCAGCAGCTCCTGGGGCATAGTCGGCTTTTTCTTCTTCATCGAGGCCGCGGCCTCTTCGAGGTAGTAATCGAGCAGGACCGGGATGTCCTCCATCCGGTCGCGCAGCGGCGGTATATGTATCTGGTGGGCCCTGAGCCTGTAATAAAGGTCTTTTCTGAATTTGCCCTCTGTTATGAGCTTCTGGAGGTCCTGGTTGGTCGCGACGACTATCCTTACGTCGCTTTTTTTCGGCACGTCCGAGCCCAGGGGATAATACTTCTGCTCCTGGAGGAGCCTTAAGAGCTTCACCTGCGAGCTTTCGTTGGTGTCTCCTATCTCGTCCAGGAAGAGCGTGCCGCCGGCGGCATAGGCAATAAGCCCCTCCCTTGCTTCCTCGGCACCGGTGTAAGCGCCCTTTTTGTGGCCGAAGAGGGTATCAGAGAACATGGTGTCATCAAGGCCCGCCACGTTCACGGCTACGAACTCGCCTTTTTTCCCGCTGATCGAGTGTACCGCTTTCGCGAAAAGCTCCTTCCCGGTTCCGGTCTCCCCGGTAATGAGCACAGGCTGATGAGTTGCCGCTATTACCTCGACGTACTGGAATATGGCCCGCATCCGCTTGTTCACGGTTATTATCGATGAGAAGGCGTCCTCGTCCTCGAGTTCGCCCATGAGGAGGTGCTCCTTGAGGTGCAGCACTTCCAACCGGAGCGCGTGGAAGTCTACGGCCCTCCTGATACTGGCCTCAAGCCTGCTGGACTCAACGGGCTTTACCATGTAGTCGAAGGCCCCGGCTTTCATGCACTCGACGGCGGTCTCCAGCTCGTTCACGGCCGTAAGGATGACGACAGGGACCATCGGGTAGTTGGCCGTTATCTCCGGCAGAAGCTCGATTCCGGGAAGCTTTGGCATTGACAGGTCAAGGACAATGGCCGCCACTTCCTGCTTTGCCAGAAGAGGCATGACCTCCCGGCTGTCATCAAGCGTCAATACCTGCTTTATGCCCGCGCTCCGGAGCATTATGCTGTAGCTCTTAAGTATCTGCGTCTCGTCATCGACGAGCAGCACCGGAAGGGGGGTTCGTGCCTGCCTTGGAGCTTTCATACCGTGTCCGCGCTGTTTTTGTAAAAGACCAGCTGATGAATTTGAGAAGAACATTTTACAGGTTCACTTGAAAAAGTAAACACTTTAGTTCCATATTCTTTTGACGAATATATGGGGCCAGCAAAGATCAGCTGAAATCAGAAAATCCCCTTTTCCGGAACGGAAAAAGGGATTTCTGAAAACCATGCTGACGGCCAGTCCTAAAGCACCATTTTCGAGACAACCTCGCTCAGCTCGTCTATTGAAAAAGGCTTTTTGAGCGACGGATTTCCGACAGCTTCAAGAAATTCCTGCGTCTCAGCGCCCATGCTGTCACCCGAGATGAATATTATCTTTTTCAGCACGCCCGGGTCTATCTTCTCGACTTCCCTGTAGAAGCCCTTTCCGCCGAGCCCCGGCATTTTCATGTCGCTGATTATCAGGTTATAGCATGAGTCCGATATCCTCTTTAAAGCGTCCTCCGCTGACGAGCACTTGTCCACCTCAAACCCGAACCCGGCAAGCGAGTCGGCCAGAAGGTCCAGGACTATATCCTCGTCGTCAAGTATGAGCGCCCGCATGCCGTCTACACTGACCCTTTCCTGGCGGGGCGTCCCGCAGGAGACATCAAAGCAGAACTCCTCATCTACTACAGGCAGCTCCACTACGAAAGTAGTCCCTATCCTCAGCCTGCTGGAGGCGTATATGTTCCCGCCGTGCTCGTGTATTATCCCATAGGATATGCTGAGCCCAAGGCCAGTGCCCTTGCCCACGTCCTTTGTGGTAAAGAACGGATCAAAAAGCCTGTTCGCCACTTCCTCGGAAAAACCCTTGCCCGTGTCCGTTACGCTGACGACTATTTTCCCGGCGCTAAGCCTGCTCGATATCTCTATTCTGCCGCCCGGCCCCTTTTCCCTGATAGCGTCCCTGGCGTTATTGATAAGGTTCAGGAAGACCTGCTGCATCTGGCTGGCGTCGACCATTGTGCCTGGGACAGAGCCGCTCAAATCGAGCTTTATCTCTATGTTGTCCATGCTGAGCTGGTAGGCCCTGAACTCTACGCTGTCCTTTATTATCCTGTTGACGTCGTCGTATCTCTTCTCCGGCCTCTTCCACCTGGCAAAGGTCAGGAGGTTCTCGATTATCTTCTTGCACCTGTGGGATGCTTCGTTAATCTTGCGGAGCTTGGATTCAGCGCTCTCCCCGAGCCTTTCCTCGAGGAGCAGCTCAGAGAAGCACATTATGCCGGTAAGCGGGTTATTGAGTTCATGCGCCACGCCGGAGACGAGCTCACCCAGTGAAGAAAGCTTGTCCGACTGGATGAGCTTTTGGGTAAGAAGCCTTTTTTCCGTAACGTCCTGTATGTACACGACCGCGCTCCTCGGGTCAGCCCCCATGCCGCCGGCCATGGGATAAGACTGCCAGACCAGCACCTTGCCCTCAGGGGTCGTCAGCTCGAATTCAGCCGGAACAGTCGAGTCGATGGACCTCCTTACGGGGCAGCTCCCGCTGGAAGGGGGCACGAT
>JACPGA010000283.1 GCA_016182705.1 Deltaproteobacteria bacterium | reverse complement strand
GTGCACTTGCCGCATGACTCGTGGCTGAAGAACCTGTTTATGATGTACGACATCTTGACGATGCAGGTCGAGCTGTCCATGACTATGACCGCGCCAGAACCTAACATCGAGCCCTTGGCGGCCAGAGAATCGAAATCAAGAGCGGTATCTCTATCCTTTGGCGTGAGCATCGGGGCGCTTACGCCTCCGGGTATGAACGCTTTCAGGGGCTTGCCGTCCCTGAGCATGCCGCCGCAGTGGTTGTATATCAGGTCCTTTGCCGTTGTCCCCATCGGAAGCTCGTAGAGACCCGGCTTTTTTACATGGCCGCTGACGCCGTATATCTTCGGGCCGGGGCTCTTCTCAGGGCCCATTTTGGAGAACCACTCGGGCCCCTTCTCGATGATGGCCGGTATGCACGAGAGAGTCTCGACGTTGTTTATGACAGTGGGCTTGCCGTACAGTCCCGCGAGAGCCGGGAAGGGCGGCTTTTTCCTGGGCTGGGCCCTGTAGCCTTCTATCGATTCAAGAAGCGCTGTTTCTTCGCCGCATATGTACGCTCCGAAACCCCTGTGGATGTACATGTCATGGTCAAAGCCGCTGCCCTGTATGTTCTTGCCAAGATACCCCTTGGCATACGCTTCGTCTATAGCCTGCTGGAGCCTTTCGGCCCCGAACACGAATTCGCCCCTTATATATATGTAGGACTTGCTCGCGCCTATGGCGTAGCTCGATATCACCATGCCCTCTATGAGGAGGTGCGGATCGTAGTCGATTATTCCCCTGTCCTTGAAAGTGCCCGGCTCGCCCTCGTCGGCGTTGCAGCACAGGAACTTCTGGAGGGTCGGGTCCTTGGGTATGAAGCTCCACTTGAGGCCCGTGGAGAAACCCGCGCCTCCGCGCCCTCTCAAGCCCGAGTCCTTCACCATCTGGATGATGTTGTCGGGCTTCATCTTGAGGGCCGTCGAGAAGGCACTGTACCCGCCGCCAGCGATATAATTCGCTATCGTGTGGCTTCCGGCCTTGCCCAGGTTTTTTAAGAGTACTTTTTCCATCATTTCCGTATTGTTACGGCTCAGTTAGTAGTGCCTCGGCCCGTCAGATTCAACGTGAGGGTGATTTTCCGCTTCCAGTTCCGCTTCAGCGTTCAGTCGAATTTTTTCAGCAGCTCGTCAATTTTAGCTTCAGTGAGATTTTCGTAGTAGTCGTCGTTTACCTGCATCATCGGGGCCGTTCCACATGAGCCGAGGCACTCAACAGTTGAAAGGGTGACCTTGTGGTCCGGCGTTGTCTCGCCGGTCTTGACGCCAAGGGTCCTTTCCAGGTGCTTTATTATGTGCTCGGCGCCCATGAGCGAGCAGGAGATGTTCCTGCATACCTGTATGTGGTACTTGCCCACGGGCTTATCTATGTTATACATGGTGTAGAATGCCGCGGCCGCGTTGACCTCAACTGGCTGCATTTCGAGTATCGCGGCAATCTCTTCCATGTCGCGCTTCACTACATGTCCGCCGTTTTCCTTCTGCGCTATTCGGACGGCGTCCATGACGGCTGACCTCTTGTTGTGGTACTTTTTCAGGGCCGCCTGTATTTCCTGTTTTGCCTGCTCGGAAAGCATATGCCTCTCAACAAGTTACTTGTCGCACTCGCCGAAAACCGGGTCGAGGCTCGATACAATTGCTATCACGTCCGCCAGGTATCTGCCCTTGGACATGTGGTTTATTGTCTGGAGATTCACGAAAGTCGGCACCCTGAGCTTGAGCCTGTAGGGTTTTTCCGTTCCGTCGCTTACGATATATACGCCGAGCTCGCCCTTGGGGGCTTCTATGGCCGAGTAGATCTCGCCCTTGGGCACCTTGAAACCGGCGGAAACGTACTTGAAATGATGGATGAGGTTCTCCATGTTCTTGTAAACGTTGGGCTTGGCCGGCGGCACTATCTCGGGAATATCTACGTTAAAGGGGCCGTCCGGCAGGTCTTTTACAGCCTGCTTTATTATCCTCATCGACTGCTTGACTTCCTGGAACCTCATATTGAACCTGTCGAGGCAGTCGCCGTTCTCGCCAGTGGGGATATCGAAGTCGAACCTGTCGTACACGAGATAGGGCTCGTCCTTCCTTATGTCCCACTTCACGCCCGAGGCGCGAAGCGCCGGACCGGAAAGGCTCAGGTTTATGGCGTCTTCCGCGGAGATGACTCCGACGCCCTCGTTCCTCTGTATCCAGACCCTGTTGCCGATGAGCACTGTTTCGTATTCGTCGAGCCTTCCTGGGAGTATCTCGAGAAGCTCGTTTATTGATTCGACTATCTCTTTATTGAAGTCGTACCTGACGCCGCCAACGCGCAGGTAGCTCAAGGTCATCCTCGCGCCGCATATCTGCTCGAAGATATCGAGGACAATCTCTCTTTCCCTCATCGCGTACAGCAGTATACTCATCGCGCCGAGGTCCAGGGCCCACGCGCCCATCGCAAGAAGGTGGCCCGCTATCCTTGAAAGCTCGGCGGCTATTACCCTTATGTACTTGGCCCTCTCCGGTATCTCCAGGCCAATGGCCTTCTCGACAGCCATGACATAGGCCAGGTTGTTGCTCATGGCGCACATGTAGTCGAGCCTGTCGGTGTAAGGCGTGAACTGGTGATAAAGGAGGCCCTCGGCAATCTTTTCCGTGCCCCTGTGGAGGTATCCGATGTCGGGCTCGGCCTTCAAGATCATCTCGCCCTGCATCTCCAGCAGGAGGTGCAGAACGCCGTGTGTGGACGGGTGCTGCGGCCCCATGTGCAGGGTGATCTCTCTTGTGCTTATTATGTTTTCCAGCTCTGCCATCTATATCTTCCCGTGCCGTGTTATCCGGCTCAGTCCTTTTCTTCCCTGTCGACGCCGTAGGGGTTGTACCTGTCTTTATATCCGCGCAGCGGATAGTCTTTCCGGAGCGGGAAGCCTTCCCAGTCTTCGGCAAGATATATCCTTTTCATGTTCGGGTGCCCTTCAAAGACTATGCCGAACATGTCGTAGACTTCCCTTTCGGCCCAGTCCGCGCCCGCCCAGATGGAGGTTACTGAAGGGATGGTCTCGCCTTCGTTCACCCTCACTTTTAGCCTTATCCGGTGCTTCCTGGTTATCGAGTAAAGGTGGTAGACGACCTCGAATCTCGGCGTCTCGTTCATGTAATCGACACCGACGACGTCAGCGCAGAAGTTCATGCGCAGCTCAGGGTCGGTCTTCAGGAATGTGCACATCGAGCGCAGCGCGCTCGCGCAGACGAGGTGAGTTACCTCTCCCCTGTAGACCGTGGTGGATATTATCTTGTCCCTGAAGGCGGCCTTCACCTTATCGATGAGTACCGCGTCCTTGTCAACGGGCGTCATTGCCTAACCTTATCTTTCTTTCTTCTAATATGTAGGGGTTCTCTTTGCGTATCTTTTCCATGAGCTGGAGGAAACCGAAAAGGAGCGCGTCCGGCCTCGGCGGGCAGCCCGGTATGTAAACGTCGACCGGTATTACGAGGTCCGTGCCCTGCACGACTGAGTATGTATTGTAAGGCCCTCCGGCTGAGGCGCATCCGCCCTGGGCTATGACCCACCTGGGCTCTGGCATCTGGTCGTAGAGCTTTTTTACTGCGGGCGCTATCTTCTTGCTCATCGTTCCGGCGACGACCATGACGTCGGACTGCCTGGGCGACGGTCTGAAGACTATGCCGAACCTGTCGGTGTCGTAGCGCGAGCACCCGGCGGCTATCATCT
>JACPGA010000278.1 GCA_016182705.1 Deltaproteobacteria bacterium | reverse complement strand
TTTTTACTCCTGAGTACGCCCACGGCATAACGGTCTTCTCAAAAAGGTTCTTCGAGCAGCTGTACAATATGCTTGGGCCGCTCTCCTGCCTCATCATTGATGACTACCACGAAGTCGCTCCCTCTTCCGCGTTCCACGAAGCGCTAAGGGAGGGTCTTTCAGCCCTGCCGGAAAGGATGAGCGCGGTCATCATAAGCAGAGGCGCCCCGCCCGCCTCCTTTGCCAGGCTCCTTGCCTCAGGCTCCATAGAGGTAATAAGCGCCGGCGAGCTTATGCTGACCTCCGAAGAATCCAGACGCATAACAGAGATGAAGCTTGGTAAAAAAGCGTCAAAAAAAGAATCCGAAGCCCTGCTGCGCACGACCGGCGGCTGGGCCGCGGGCCTCGCCATCATGCTCGAGCAGGAGAGGTCCGGCGGCACCCTTACCGGCGAAGAGGTAAAGGGCAGGGTCTTTGACTATTTCGCTGCCGAGTTCTTCAACAGGATGGACGAACGCGCGAAGTCGCTCCTCATGAAGACCTCGGTTTTAAACGAGTTCGACGCGGCAACCGCCGGCAGGGTCTCGGGCATAAAAGAAGCGGCCCAGTTGCTCGCCGAACTGCACAGGGGCAACTGCTTCACCGAACGCAGGCTCCTCGTAAAGCCGGTATACCAGTACCATCCGCTTTTCAGGGAGTTCCTCCGGGAACAGCTCGAAAGCTCATACGGAGCGGAAGGGCTGAGACGCCTCAGGATAAGAGCGGCCTCGGTCCTGGAAGAGCTCAGAAAATGCGAAGAAGCAGTCGAGCTGCTGGCCGCTGCCGCTGACTGGGATGCCCTGTCCAGGATACTCAAGAACTGCGCGCCTGAACTCGTCGGCCAGGGCAGGCACCGGCTCCTCAGCCAATGGCTGGGTTCCATCCCTGAATGGAAGCTCAGGGGCGACCCATGGCTCCTGTTCTGGAGCGGGGCTGCCAGTCTGCCAGCCGCCCCTGCCGAGGCCAGAACCCGTCTGACAGCTGCCTACAGGCTTTTTAAAAGCCTTTGCGACCCGGCAGGCATTTATCTTTCCTGGTCTGTCATAGTAGACACTTTTTGTTATGAATGGACGGACTTCAGGCCCCTTGACGGCTGGATAAAAGAACTTAACCGGATAAGGCAGACATACCCGGATTACCCGTCCACGGAAATCCGGGAGCGGGTCGTCTCGGCCATGTTCGGGGCCCTTGTATTCCGCCAGCCCGGCAACCCGGGGCTGCCTTTATGGGAAGAGCAGGTAAGGGAGATAATCCTCAGGTCAGGGGAAAGCGCCTCGCGGATATTCATCGGCAACAACCTTGTATTCTATTATCTCTGGACAGGCGCTTACGCAAGGGCCAGGGTAATCATCGAAAGCCTCTCCAGGGACTTCGTGGCAAGGGGGCCGGACCTGCCCGGCATAATGTACTGTCTCGTGAACGCGCTGTATAACTTTCACATATCCAGCTACGCGGAAGCGTTGAACTGGGTCAACAGGGGCCTTGAACTCTCGGAATCCTCCGGCATCCAGCTTCTTAAATCCAGGCTTTTCGGGCTCGGCTCCATGTCAAGCATCATGGCCGGGAGAAATATTAATGAAGCTGAAAAATATTCCAGGGGCATGAGCGAGACCATGAACCCGGCGAGCAACTTCGACCTTACCTATTATCACCAGCAGGCCTCAAGAATAGCGCTTGGGAAAAAAGATATCGGCTCCTCCCTTGAGCATATAAGGATAGCCTCGAAGTACGCTGAGAAATTGGGCGCGCCTTTTATACAGGGTATGACCGAGTGCGTATTCTCTTATTATCTTATTGAATCCGGAAACACGGCAGAGGCCAAAAAGCATCTTGGCCGCCTGAAAAAACTGGCCAGGGATAACCAGAGCCTTCTTCAGGACAATATCCGCCTCATGAACGAGGGGCTTTTATTCCTGAACGCAGGCAAAGAACACAACTGCGTTAAAAGCCTTTCAAAAGCTCTTGCCCTGGCAAGCAGGAACGGTATCAGGTTTCTGACGCTTAACCTGCCTGAGTCTTCTTCAAGGCTGCTGGCAGTTGCCGTGAAGGCCGGGATCGAACCCGATTTCACGAGGGACCTCATCAGGTCAAACGCCCTTGTCTGCCCGGACCCGGAGATAGAACGCTGGCCGTGGCAGTTCAAGGTGCGCGCCCTGGGCTCTTTTGAGATATGGAACGGCGGGGAAAAAATACAGTTCACGAGAAAAGCCAAACAGAAGCCCCTGGATCTTTTGAAGGCCTTAATCACCCTTGGCGGGGCAGCCATCAGTGAACAGGCCATCACCGACATGCTCTGGCCCGAGGCAGAAGGAGACGCTGCCCACAGCGCCTTCGCGACCACGCTCCACAGGCTCCGCCAGCTCACAGGCGCTGATAATGTCCTGGAACTCAAGAATGGAAAACTGACGCTTGACGCCCGTTACTGCTGGGTTGACTCATGGGCCCTTGAAGCCGCCCTGAAAAAGACAGAAATAACTTTGAAAGCCGGGCCAGCGGAACCAGCGCTAAAGGATATCGACCGCGCCCTGGAGCTTTACAGGGGTGATTTTCTCGCCGCTGACACGGATACGCCCTGGACCGTGCAGGCCAGAGGCAGGCTCAGGGAACGCATGTGCAAGTCCATTCTCAGGGCCTCGGAGCGGCTCATATCGTCAGGGAAGGCAAACCAGGCAGCCGAGTACCTTCAAGCGGGCATCGCGATCGACGACTGCTCCGAAGGGTTTTATCAGAGACTCCTTGAAATCCATATCATGGTCGGCAGGCGTCGCGAAGCCGCCTGCCTTTACGAAAAGCTCCGTGAAACCCTTTTCGCTAAACTCGCCATGGAGCCCGCGCCAGCCACGAAAGCAATTGTAAAGGGACTCATAAGGAATGATTTCAATTTGTAATCAATCTGTAATCTTTTACGTGTTAGATTAAGAACCTTGCCACGGCCGCGGGACTTAAGCTGCTCGAAAATTAAAACGAGGTGTTCTGTGCTCAAGACCGAATGTCCGAGGTGCAAAGACTGGGTTACTCTCCCATTTCAGACAGGGGCTACGGAAGTCGTATGCAAGGCCTGCTCAGAAGCCATACCCATAAAAGACGTACACGTATCAGCCGGGCCGTTCATGATATACCGCGACGTGCTTACCGGCAGCCTCATCAAATACAAGAGGCTTCTGGCGGAAGCGGAAATGGAGATCGATGGCCTCCGGAAAAAAGAAGCCCTGACTGGCACCTACGGGGTATCGATAAAGTCTCTCGGCATTTTCATCAACAACCTCAAAGAGCTCCTCGACGGCTGCAGGTTCGACCCACGCCACCCCTTGACTCAGGATATCGAGACTGAATATCTGCTCGATGGCAGGGCCTATAAAGGCGCCCTGGTGAATATAAGCGTAACCGGAGTATGTCTGGATACGAGGAAGAACTCGGAGCGCACGCGCCTGTGGAGCGAGATCTCGGTGCGGCTTTCAAACGAGGACAAGGAATTTCTCATACCAGGCAAGATAATGTGGATAGGCAAAACCAGCCTTATCGGCGTGAAGTTCTCTTCGGTTGACGACGAGACGCGGGAGTTCCTGAAGGCTTTTATTACAGAGAACAGCCTTCTCCTCGGGAAATAACAGGCACCTGGACGGGTAAATCAATGGAAAAAAACCGCAAGCACGCGGCTGAACGGCGTGGCAACGGCCGCGCCCTGGAGATAATGGAATTGCTCCTTTCTTTCGCGGTCCCGCCTAAAAAAGCAGGGCCGCTGGCCCGGACGCTGGGCGAACGGTTCGGCGGCATGCGGGGCCTGCTTGACGCTTCCGCGGAAGAGCTTGCCAGAATAGAAGGCCTGAACGAAAAAGCAGCGTCGCTCATCATGCTTATGAAGCCCCTGGCCGGGTCGTATCTCAAGGAAAGGATCGCCGACAGGGACATAATAAAAGACCCGAGAGACGTAATAAATTACCTCAGGCTTACGCTTTCGGGCGAGAAGGTGGAAAAGTTCCTTGGCCTTTATCTCAATTCGAGAAATGAGCTTCTGGCGGTAGAGGTCCTGCACGAGGGCACGCTTTGCCACACACTCGTATACCCGAGGAAGGTCATAGAGCTCGCGATGAAGCACAGCGCCAGCTCCGTCATATTCGTCCATAACCACCCTGGCGGAGACCCGTCGCCTTCAAAGGCCGACTGCCTCCTGATGAGAAGCCTTGAGAAAGCCGCCGCCACCGTGGACATAACCGTCCACGACCATATGATAATCGGCAGGAACCGCCATTTCAGCGCAAGGGCTAACGGCTGGCCTTTTGAAACTTCGCACGCTTTCCCAAGGGCTGCGGACAGGGCAGAAGAGAGCTGAAAGACCGTATTAGTGCGCAAGCCTTCACCTTTCACAATAATATTTCTTCTCTACTCGCATTGACTCTCCGCCAGACTTCCCTTTTTAACCTGTCATCCTGAGGTTCATAATTACCCCGGAGATGACGGGCAGAGCCCACTACTTCTTCTCCCCTTATGGGAGAGGGCAGGGGAAGTATAGTTGTTTTGTCTTTAACCAAGCACGGTTT
>JACPGA010000269.1 GCA_016182705.1 Deltaproteobacteria bacterium | reverse complement strand
ATACCTGGCCAGCATCTCCGGGTGGGCCGTGAACATCCGTATGGGCCTGCATATCAGGTCGCCGAAGTCGATGGCGTTCAGGGCCTGGAGTTTCCTCTGGTATCTCTCATAGATGGTGGCAACAAGCCTGTCGAACCCGTCTTCCGCCTTTTTGGTGAACTCCTGCGGTGAAAGGTTGTCGTTCTTCGCGAGGTTTATCTCGTAAACTACCGATTTGAAAGGCGTTTCCCTGTCGTCTATGGAAAGCTCCGACATGACGAGGCGCGTAAGAAGGGTCTGCTCCTCTTCGTCATAGATGGTCGGTACAGGGAAGGTGCCTGCCTTTGCCTCTTCCCTCAATATCTTCAGGCCGAGGGTGTGGAAAGTGCCGACGGTAAGCTCCTTGACCTTGTCTCCGATCAAGTCCTTGAGCCTCTCCCGTATCTCTCCGGCCGCCTTGTTGGTGAATGTCACGGCGAGCACGCCAGAGGGGTCGACGCCTCTTTTGAGCACGAGATGGGCTATCCTTGCCGTAAGGACGCTCGTTTTGCCGCTTCCCGCTCCGGCGAGTATGAGAAGGGGGCCCAGTCCGTGGGTGGCGGCCTCGAACTGAAGTTTGTTTAGTCTTTTGAGGTACGGCATATGCGTGTTCTCCAGTCGGGAAAAGGGGGTTATTCTAATTCATTTCCAGGGGGCTTTCAACTGCTGAGCCGCGTATATTGTTATTAAATATAAGTGGCTGATTTTTGTAGGTTTTTCAGGCATGACTCCGGCGGCTGGCAGGCCCTCAGGTAAATAAAGGCGCTTGCGTCCGGAGGGCTGACCTTTTTCTCTATTAAGTCCGGGGCGTTTCCCGTCAAAAAGTTTTTGCCCTGCCTTCCGCCCGGCCCCTTTTGTGCTACAATCATGTCGAAGCCTTTCGCAGACGCCGGTGTGAACCTGCGCTCTTCCGTTCAATTCCGTAGACGGCAAATTGAAACCCGGGCTCCCAGCCGGAAGGGATTTTTTCGCCGTATCCGTGTTTATCCGATGTATTTCCGTCCAGCCTTTAAAAAAGTCAGCCCGTAATCATACGCCTGTTATTCAGCGCGCGCGCCGTGACATCCTGATAAGGAGAAAGGCCATGAAAAAAGCATTGGCTGCAGCTGCCGTTGTCTTTTCAGCGGTACTCGTCTATTGCCCGCCTTCTCACGCTGTCGACACCTATGCGGCCGGAGACGCCGCGTCAGGCATCTCCACGTCGAGGCACAACCTCGGCGGCACGGGCCTGTTCACGAGAGCCGGCAATACGACCGAGATATGCGTCTACTGCCACACGCCTCATCACAGCAATACCCTGAGCAACATAAAGCCCCTCTGGAACAGGCAGACCGAGGCGAGCCTCGCCACTTATACCGCTTACGGGACTACCGTCGCGGGGACCATCATAAACAACACAGACCTGGGCTCAACTACGCTTGCGTGCCTGAGCTGCCATGACGGCTTGACGACGTTCGACAACCTCGTGAACGCGCCCGGAAAGAACGGCGTCGTGGAGAACGGCACGGACCGCGGCTGGACTTTCTTCACCCTTGACGTCGTCGCCTCTGATTTCATGACCAGCACGAGACTGAACATAGGCGTGAGCCTGTCGAACGACCACCCCATATCAGTGCCGTACAGCGACAAGGTGGCTGGCCTGAGGCCTACGAATACCATCATAAACGATATCGACCTTACCACTGGCCTTGCCACCAGCGCCTTCGCGTACGACAACGGCAACCTTAACAAGAACCTCTGGGCCGTGAAGGGCTATATCTCCAGCACGGCGCAGATATCCGACCTGTTGAGAGAGACCAACGGGAGTATGCGCGTTGAGTGCTCGTCCTGCCATGACCCGCATTTCAACAACAAGTCCTGGAACGAAGTGGACAACACATATACGGCTGACAACGTGACCGACCTGGATGTGGAATCAAACGGACTGTTCCTGAGGAGGGTAGGCGGGAACACGGGCTCCGGCGTGTGCAGGACCTGCCACAACAAGTAAAAGAATTGTCTTGATTGGCCAGAGCTAACCTGCTATGCAATACAATAAAAGCGGAGGGCTGCTGGCGTGGATATTATTGACGTGAACGAAAAGACCGGCTTTGCCGGGGAATTCATGCCCCGGATACTGAAAGTCAAGCCGGAGTACAAGGTGCCTTTGATATGCATGGAGCCGGGCCAGGAAATAAAGCCTCACCAGAGCGGCGCCGGGGTTTTTTACTTCGTAAGCGGCAGAGGCGTGATGACCGTGGAAGGCAGGGAGTTCGAGGTCGGCCCCGGCAAGATGGTCTTTGTTGAGAAAGGCGAGTCCAGGGGCGTAAGGGCCGCCGGCGAAAGACTTGTGGCTTTCGCGGTACACATCAATTAAATTCGCTTTTAGCGCATATAAAAAGAACCGGGGGACAGCATGGACGAACACAGCCTTAATCTCTTCAACGTGCTCAACGAGTACCGCGAGCACTTGAAGGACATAGAAGCGCCTGAACAGATACGGACAGTAGTAGACAGCGTTCTGGCGTCGCTTACGCACGAGGAATACGCGGACGAGGACGAACTCGAGCTTCTGTCCACGTACATCGAAGATTTTGACGGTGACAATCCGGAAAGCGAAGCTGTCCTGGACGTTATCCGCGAGTACGAAGAGAACGCGGCGTAGCCTTTTCCCGAATTCCGAGAAAGCTTTTCTTTTTTTTGAGGGTGGTTTCATCACCGGATATTGTCCGGCTGTTTGAAGCCGCCCTTTTTCTTTCTCTTTCAGCGGGCGCGACGAAGGGGTAGAAAATGAGACAAATTGTAAGGAAAATTTCAGCGGCTGCTCTGGTATCTGTTCTCATGGTGGCTACATACCGCGTCTACGACTCTACGGGAAAGCTTACGGAGATATGGAAAGACCGGGGCGAGGTGATCGATATCTACAGCCCTTCGCTGTCGCGAAAAGGCTTCATCAAAAAAGAGCGAAACCAGTGGGGGCGTTACGACAAGGAGTGGAAAAAAGAGGCCACCATCGAGAGGGAAGACGGGCAGGATATCGAGCTGGATAAATAGGACACGGGTACTGCCTGTCTTCGTTGTTTTAATACAGCGATTGACAACGATAGCCCGATGATTGTAGATTGGCATCAAGACTGCGATGGTGAGGAGGTTTGCCATGAGGAATATCCGTCTGGCGGTATTGACTTTCTTGTTAAGCACCGGGCTTATGTATGGATGCGCCGAAAACAAGCAGCCCGCTGAAAAGGCTAAAGAGGCGTCAAGCCAGATTGCCGAAAGTGCCGGTGAAAAGCCTGCGGTTATAAAAGCGGCTCCAGACGCGGCCGGTGAGGTCAAAGAGAAAGCCGTAGAGAAAAAAGAGACGGCCTTGGCAGCGGCCCCCGTGGTAAAGGAAAAACCCGCTTCGATAAAGGCCCCGGTCCTGTCCGCTCCAGTGAAAGAGGCTTTGAAGGAGTCTGTTGCCT
>JACPGA010000286.1 GCA_016182705.1 Deltaproteobacteria bacterium | reverse complement strand
GCTCGCCCATCGCCTGCAGCAGAAGGGTCGATTTCCCTATGCCCGGGTCGCCGCCAATGAGCACGGCCGAGCCAGGCACAAGCCCGCCGCCTAAAACCCTGTCGAGTTCTGATATGTTTGTCGACACCCTGTCCTCTTCGGCCATGTTGAGTGTCGATATGGGCCTGGGGGGCGTGGAAGGGCCGAAGGAGGAGCCAGCGGACTTCTTTTCCGGCTCGACCCTTTCTTCCACAAAGGTGTTCCAGCCGCCGCAGTCGGGGCATTTACCGAGCCATTTATGCGAATTATTTCCGCAGCCCTGGCATACATAGATGGTCTTTGTCCGTGCCATGGATTTGCGCTCAACTCCGGGGTTTAAAATGCGATGAAACAGTGAGGCGTTTACAGATTGACAAAGACGGCAGTTTTGTTATCATATTTTCTACGTCAGACTGGCGGAAACTAAGGAAATGTCTGTAGAAATCGCAAATTACGCTATCATACTAATTGAACTCGCCAAAGCTGTCAAGATGCATAATTTCTACCCTGAGGGCCACCCTCAGCTTGACGCGGCGCTTACGAAGTCCTATCTCCAGCTCAAAAAATGCATCGAGCTCCAGGGAGAGCTCAAGTGGCGTCTCGACCAGAAGGGCTTCTACGACGGCAAGACCCAGATAGCGCCCGGCAACGCCGAAGGCGCGGCCCTTGCCAAGAGGCTTTTTTTCAGGAAGGTCAAGGAACTTACGTTCACGTCCACGGTTTCAATGCACGACCTCAGGGTCCTGCTGTCCATCATCAAGGCTGAACCCGAAGAAGTGGCGGCAAAGGGCGGCGTCGAGGCCATGTTCGCGACCCTTGACGTTGAAGGCATCCTGCTGAACGAGCTGCACTACGAAGACCTCAAGAGGCTCAAATCCGAGATACAGAGGCAGAAGGAAGAAGAAGAGGAGCGGGCCGCGCAAGAGGCCAGAAAACCTGAGGAACAATCAGGCGCTTCATCAACCGCCCAGGAAGAGGAGCCCGGGGAAAAGCCCGAGGAGGAACGAGACGAGACCTCCCTCGAGGAATTTCTGCGCCGCGCCAACAAAGAAAACGACCTCCTCAAATACAACGACCTTGCCATAAGGATAAAAGAGAAGCTCGACCCGCTGCTCGCTGAAAAAGATATTGAAAAAGTCTATCCCGCTCTCATGACCTTCTACGCGCACGCGGTGCCCTCATCAGGAAAAACCGAAGGCATACGCGCCACGGCGCTTGAAAAGCTCAAGAGCCTGCTTAACAGGGACGTCCTCGCCTATCTCGCGCTCAAGGCCGGGGCAAAGGAAAACCAGCAGAGGGGAGCCACACAGAGCATACTGGTCTACTCAGGCGACCCCGGCGCCGAGGCGCTGCTGGATGCCATAATAGAAGCCCCCGAGGCGGCCACCAGACGCCACCTCTTCAACGCCCTTGTGCGTTTCGGCAGCCGCCTCCGGCCGCTTGCCGAGGCCCGTCTTAATCACCCTGCGTGGTTCGTATGCAGGCAGATGGTCTCTCTGCTCGGAGACGTCGGCGGCCAGGAGGCCATCCCGGCGCTCGAAGGCGCGTACACGCACGAAGAGCCGCGGGTCAAGAAAGAAGTCATGAAGAGCCTCGTGAAGATAGGAACGCCGAGGGCTGCAACATTCCTCATTGAAAAGCTCCGCGAGGAAGACCCCTCGCTTATGGCCCAGGCGATCATCTCGCTGGGCATGCTCAAAGACCCGGCCTCCATTGAGCCTCTTGCCGAAATAGCCTCAAAGCGCGAGAACTTCTCCGACCTGATGGAATCGCAGAAGGAGGCGGTAAAGGCGCTCGGCATAATCGGCAACAGCAGGGCTGTGCCGCACCTTGAGAAGATACTGTTCAGAAAAGTCTGGTTCGGAAAAAAGGCCAATGACGAACTGCGCCTTCTGGCCGCGCTTTCGCTCGGCATGATAGGCACCCCGGAGGCATTGAAGGCCGTCAGGGAAGCATCCTCCAGGGCGGCTGGAGAGCTGCAAACAGCTTGCAAACGAGTGCTCGATGGGAGGGAGAAGACCATATGAACGGACCCGATAACAGGGACCTGATATTAAAGAACATCAACGCCGCCTTGAGAAGCAGGAAACTCTACCCCCCGGGCCATCCGGCCATCGCCGCGCCCGTCAACAAGGAAGACGACATGGTCCCCGCCGGCGAAAAGCTCTATCCTGACCTCATCCAGTACATGGCCGACAAGAGCGTGGACGCCATTATCTTCGAGAAGGGCTTTTCCGGCAAGGAGCTCGCGGACACTTTCGAGATACTCGCTGGCGCTAAAGTCTTTCACGGCCAGGAGCTCCAGAATGAGCTCCATTCACGCGGGGTACTGCGCATCACACTGAAGACCATACCGACCGGCAAAAGGAATGTCCTGGAGATATACAACGGCGCGGTCGAGATAATACAGAACGTCATGGGCGAAGTGCGCATGGGCAAAATCCCAAAGACCGGGCCCATAAGCGCCATCGTGGGCGAGATGACCGAGTCAGTCTTCTCCGACCCGCACGCCATGCTCGGCCTCACGATGATAAAGAACTACGACAACTACCTGTACAACCACTCTGTGAATGTCTCCATCATGGCCCTGTCGCTCGGCAAGGCAATGGGCCTCAGCGAAGCCGAGCTGCATTCCGTAGGCGTTGGAGCCCTGCTGCACGACATCGGAAAGACAGGCGTTT
>JACPGA010000039.1 GCA_016182705.1 Deltaproteobacteria bacterium | reverse complement strand
CGGCGTCCTTCAACAGCGCCTCCACATCGACGACTTCCATGTAGCCAGAGCGTATCTCAAAGACACGGAGGCCCACGGCGAGGTCGTCCATGAACCTGCAGCTCGTGCCGAAAGAATCGTCGGTCCTTATGATCGATACGATTATATTGTCCTCGTATATGATGTTGTTCTTGAACATCGTGTGGACTATGTACGGGGCTATCTCCTTCGCGTCCTTGGCAAAGAACAGGGCCGTGCCGGGGATCTTGGGAAGGCTCTTGTATATCTGATTGTAGCCTATGAGAAAGGCCTCCTGGTTAAGAGGCCTCATGGACCTGTAAAGCTTCCGCTGCCCGTTCGTGTAGATGAGTATGAGGGCGAACGGGAGTGAAGCCAGGACTATCGACCAGTAACCGCCGTGCGGTATCTTGAAAGAGTTGGAAAAGAAATAAACGAAATCGACGAGCATGACAACCACGGCTATGCCCATCCTAACGAACTGCCTTTTCCTGAGAAATATCCATGTCATCATGAAGCCGGTGAGCGACATCGTGCCGGTGACGGCCAGGCCGTATGCAGCGGCCAGCTTGTGAGACTCCTGGAATATGTACATTACGAAAAGCACCGCCGCCAGCAGGAACCAGTTGACGAAAGGTATATATATCTGGCTCCTGAGCTCGGTAGAAGTGTAGGAGACCTTGAAAAGCGGCATTATATGCGTGTTTATGCCCTGATAGACGATAGAGAACATGCCGCTTATCATGGCCTGGGATGCGATTACCGTGGCGGAGATGCTGAGGATCAGAAACGGGACATACAGGAACTGTGCCTGGCTGTTTACCATCTCGAAGAGCACATTCTTCGTACCCGGGTGGGTCAGGAGGAACGCGCCCTGCCCCATGTAATTTATGACGAGTACCACGAAGACCATCATCCAGCCCTTTACTATCGGAGCCCTGCCGAGGTGGCCCATATCGGCGTAAAGGGCCTCGCCTCCGGTGGCGCAGAGTATGACTTCCGAAAGGACCAGAAAACCGAGAACCCCGTTGTCCATCATGAACTTGAAGCCGTAATACGGATTTATGCCTGCCAGGACCCTGGGTTCGTTTATCAACCCGCCTATGCCGGATAACGCGAGACAGGAGAACCAGACAACCATTATCGGGCCGAACGCCCAGGCCATCCGCTCCGTGCCGTTTTTCTGGAAGATGAACAGCATGACGGCTATAAGGCCCGCTATTATGACTATGCCTGTCTGGCTGAGGTTCTCAAAGCCGGGTATGAGGAGCGAGCCCTCGACGGCGGAGAGGATGGAGATGGCCGGGGTTATTACGCCGTCACCAATTAGAAGAGATACTCCTATGAATGAGAGGAGCGATACAAAAGCGACCTTCCTGCCGCTCTTGAGATAAGGGACCAGCAGCTCCCTTAACACAATGGTGCCGCCCTCGCCCTTTTTGCCGAGGCTCGTGGCAAGCCACGCGTACTGGACAGTGACCAGGGTTATGAGGGTCCAGAAGATCAGGGAGAGCACGCCCCTGACATTCTCGAAAGAGGCTTCAAGCAGAAGGAATACGACCGTGAGAGTGTATATGGGGCTTGTGCCTATATCCCCATAAACTATACCAAGAGATTTTATTATGCTACGCATCGATCTTGGCGGCTTCCGTGGAGAGGATTTTATTCACTGCCGCGGGCACCGGTATGAACTCGGCATGATATTCCTGGAGAGGCTTCACATCGAGCCCTCCCCGTTGTACAGCCCTTATTCCGAGAGCTGCCGCCTTTGCCCCGGCAACCGTCGTGAAATGCGGCAAGCCGGAGTCAACGGAAGACCTTCTGATGGAGTAGGAATCCGCTACGCTCTTTGCCCCGAAGGAGGTATTTATGACCATGTCCACCTTCCGGCTCTTTATCATGTCCACTATGTTCGGCCTGCCCTCAGTGACCTTGAGGACCGTTTCGACCTTTATGCCGCGTTCGCCGAGATACCTTGCGGTCCCGCCGGTGGCGATGATGTTGAAGCCCGCCTCCTGGAGCACTCCGGCAACGCCGACTATCTCGGCCTTGTCAGCATCCCTCACGCTCACGAAAACAGTGCCGGAAAGCGGAAGTTTGTTTCCGGCCGCTATCTGTGCCTTGGCAAAGGCCGTGCCGAAGTCTTTTGATATGCCCATGACCTCGCCGGTTGACTTCATCTCAGGGCCCAGGAGTATATCTACCCCGGGGAACTTTATGAACGGGAAGACCGCTTCCTTGACCGATATGTAAGGGGGCGTGACTTCGCTTGTGAAGCCCAGTTCTTCAAGTGTCTTTCCAGCCATTATCTTCGTTGCGAGCTTCGCGAGCGGCACGCCTATGGCCTTGCTGACGAACGGTATCGTCCTCGAGGCCCTCGGGTTTACCTCAAGCACGTAGACCTCGCCGTCCTTTACAGCGTACTGGACGTTCATGAGGCCCTTGACCTTCAGCTCCCTGGCCATGAGAATAGACTGCCTTCTTATCTCGTCTTTAACGGCTTCATCGAGCGAGTACGGCGGTATTGAACATGCGGAGTCCCCTGAATGGACGCCTGCTTCCTCAATGTGCTCCATTATCCCGGCGACCACGACAATCTCGCCGTCGCTTATGCAGTCGACATCGACTTCAATGGCGTTCTGGAGGAACCTGTCTATCAACACCGGATGTTCCGGCGACGCCTCGACAGCCCTTGTCATGTAATCCATGAGGCTCGTCTCGTCGTATACGGTCTCCATCGCGCGTCCGCCCAGAACATAAGACGGCCTTACCATCACAGGGTAGCCGACAGTGCCTGCTATGCGCACGGCCTCATCGATTGAGCGGGCCGTGCCGCTCGCGGGCTTTTTGATATTAAGTTTTTCAAGGAGCTTGTCAAACCTCTCCCTGTCTTCGGCCATGTCGATTGAGTCGGACGAGGTGCCGAGCACCCTGACGCCAGCTTTCTCAAGGGAAACCGACAGCCTCAGCGGGGTCTGTCCGCCGAGCTGGACTATTACGCCGTAGGGCTTTTCTTTTTCGACTATGGCCATGACATCTTCAAAAGTCAGGGGCTCGAAGTAGAGCCTGTCGGAGGTGTCGTAGTCGGTCGATACGGTCTCGGGGTTGCAGTTGACCATTATCGACTCTATGCCATCTTCACGCAGCGCGAAGATCACGTGAACGCAGCAGTAGTCGAACTCGATGCCCTGGCCTATCCTGTTCGGGCCGCTGCCGAGTATCATTACCTTTTTTCTGTCAGTGGGGTTTGCTTCGCACGCAGGCGTTGGAGTCGCGTTGCCGGATATGTTGAAGAACGGGCGCTCGTAGGTCGAGTACAGGTACGGGGTGTACGCCTCGAACTCAGCGGCGCAGGTGTCGACCGCCTTGAAGACGGGCACTATCCCCGCCTCTTTCAAGGCCGCCTTTATCTCGTCTTCTGTCTTGCCTGAAAGCGAGGCAAGCGTCTTTATGGAGAAGCCAGCTTCCTTGGCCTTTCTCAAAATCTCCTTTGAGAGCTGGCCCTGCCTGCCCTGCCAGAAGACGCCTTCCTCTATCTCGACTATCTCTCTTATATTGTTGAGGAACCAGCGGTCGATATTCGTGAGCGCGTGGATATCATCCACATGGAGCCCGCCCCTCAAGGCTTCGGCTATGTACCAGAGCCTTTCATTCCTCGGGGTCTTGAGCATGGACTTTATGACGTCCATCTCAGGCTCTGTGGGCCTGAATACGGGCTCGGGACGGCCTGTGCGTATCTTGCTCTCGAAGCCGTAGCTTCCCGTCTCAAGCGACCTCATGGCTTTCAGGAGCGCTTCCTTGAAGGTCCTGCCCATTGCCATTGCCTCGCCGACTGACTTCATCTGCGTGGTAAGGGTCGGGTCCGCCTTTGAGAATTTTTCGAACGCGAACCTCGGTATCTTCACGACGACATAATCTATCGTCGGCTCGAATGATGCAGGCGTCTTCTTGGTGATGTCGTTGGCGATCTCATCCAGCGAGTACCCGACAGCGAGCTTTGCCGCGAACTTGGCGATGGGGAAGCCCGTTGCCTTGCTCGCCAGCGCCGAAGACCTGGAAACCCTCGGGTTCATCTCTATGACATAGACCTTGCCGTTTTCCGGGTTCATGGAGAACTGTATATTCGACCCTCCGGTATCGACGCCTATCTCCCTTATGATGCGGATTGACGCGTCGCGGAGCACCTGATATTCCTTGTCAGTGAGCGTCTGCGCCGGGGCGACCGTGATGGAGTCTCCGGTGTGAACGCCCATGGGGTCGAAGTTCTCGATAGAGCAGATGATGACGACGTTGTCGTTCTTGTCCCTCATCACCTCGAGCTCAAACTCTTTCCAGCCTATTACCGATTCTTCTATAAGTATCTCGCTTACCGGGCTGCAATCGAGGCCGAACCTGACCATGTCCTCGTACTCTTCCCTGTTGTACGCTATGCCGCCGCCCATGCCGCCGAGCGTAAAGGACGGCCTTATGATGACCGGGAAGTTCATGGTCTCGATTATATCAAGG
>JACPGA010000273.1 GCA_016182705.1 Deltaproteobacteria bacterium | reverse complement strand
TGCCCCTCAAAAGATCCCTTTCATCTGAAGCGACCAACGACAGGGCCATTCCTGAAGCGCCAGCCCTGCCCGTCCTGCCTATACGGTGGACATAGTCCTCCGGGACATTGGGCAGGTCGTAATTGACCACATGCGGAAGGCTGTCTATATCGAGACCTCGGGCCGCGATGTCCGTGGCAACGAGGATGCGCACAGCGCCTTTCTTGAAGTCAGCGAGGGCCTTTGTGCGGGCTGCCTGGCTCTTGTTGCCGTGTATGGCGGTCGAGTTTATGCCGTCCTTCAATAGCTGGGTGGCAAGCCTGTTCGCGCCGTGCTTCGTGCGGGTGAAGACCAACGCCTGCTGCCAGTCGCCCTCTTTTATGAGGTGGGAAAGGAGCTCGCGCTTCCTCGTCTGCCCGACAGGATGGACGACCTGTGAGACGGTCTCGGCCGCGGTGTTCCTGCGAGCTACTTCGACCTGCTCGGGGTTGTGAAGAATACCATCCGAGAGGCGCTTGACCTCGTCGTTATAGGTAGCCGAGAAAAGCAGGTTCTGCCTTTTACCGGGCAGGAGCTTCATTATCCTCTTGATATCGTGTATGAAGCCCATGTCCAGCATGCGGTCCGCCTCGTCAAGGACGAGTATCTCAACCTTTGACAGGTTCACTGTGCCCTGTCCGGCATGGTCGAGAAGACGGCCCGGCGTGGCCACGAGTATGTCTACTCCGCGCCTCAGCTGGTCTATCTGCGGGTTAATCCCGACGCCGCCGAAAACAACAGCCGCGTGAAGGCGAAGGTTCTTTCCATAGGTGCGCACGCTGTCAGCGACCTGGGCCGCGAGTTCGCGGGTCGGCGTAAGGACGAGCGCCCTGGGAGCGCGCCCTCTGGCGCCAGCCTGTTCGCCAGCGGAAAGGAGCTGAAGCATGGGAAGCGTAAAGGCAGCGGTCTTGCCGGTGCCTGTCTGCGCGCCCGCAAGCACGTCACGGCCCTCAAGGATAACGGGAATGGTCTTGGCCTGAACAGGTGTAGGAACAGTGTAGCCCTGTGCCTGGACAGCACTGAGCAGTTCGGCCTTGAGGCCGAGCAATTCAAATGACATTTAATACTCCGGAAACAGCCTACTCAATTGAATTGAGCCGGTCTAGGCGGGATCGTTAAGGTTATTCTGGGTGAGGTTGAAAAAGGTAAGAGGTCAACCATGACACAGCTTTTCGCCGACCGAATGGCGGAAAGTTTAGGAATAAAGGACTATATCACAGAAAACGGATAATGCAAACGCAAAAAGCCTTACAAATTTTAATCCCGGCAAATCTCTCTTATAAATGGCCCGGTTACAAGCGTCAATTTTTATCTCCCCCTGCCCCTGGGATGAAACTTTTTTGGCCCGTGCGCCTTGTTGAAGGACGGCCTTCCCTCTTTTTCATAGCCGCAGAGTATGGCCTTTTGAGCTTCTTTCCCCTTCGCGCCCTTTTCGACAAAAACAGGCCTCCCGGTGAATGGGTCGCGCCCTGTCCAGTAGACAAGTGTCGAATATGTAGAGGGCGTCGGGGTGAAGACCTGTACCTGCTCGGGGATAGAGCCAAGCTCTTTTACGCAGAAGCTCTTGAGCTTTTTCATGTCGCCTTCCGTGCAGCCAGGGTGGGCGGCCATGAGGTAGTATGAAAGGAACTGCTTGAGGCCGGCCTCTTGCGTGAACTTGTAGAAAAGCTCCTTGAATTTCACGAGCGCTTCGGAATTGCAGCCGCTCTTGCCCATCTGGTCGAGCACAGCGGGCTCGGTGTGCTCGGGCGCTATCTTCATCTGACCGGAGACATGATAGGTTACAAGCTCCCTTAAATATCTTTCCCCGTCTTTTTTGTCGGCCAGCACGAGATCGTGGCGGATTCCGGAGGCGACAACGACCTTTTTGACGCCTTCTATCGAGCGAATAGATTTCAATATGGATATCTGCTCGTCGTGGCCGAGCTTCATAAGCGGGCAGACCTTAGGCGAGATGCAGCTCTTCTTCGGGCAGCAGCCGCTCTTTTCCATTCGCGAACACCCGGTGGCATACATGTTAGCCGACGGCCCGCCCACGTCGTGTATCCTGCCCTTGAATAACGGATGCCGTGCGATATCTTTTGCTTCCGCGATTATCGATTCTTTGCTCCTGCTCCTTACGCGACGGCCTTCGTGGACGGCTATCGCGCAGAAGCCGCATTCGCCGTAACAGCCCCGGTGCGTTGATATTGCGAAGCGGATTGTCTCGAGGGCCTTTACATCGCCGTCTTTTTTATGGAAGGGATGCAGGTCGCGCTCGTACTTCAAGTTATAGACCGCGTCAAAATCCTTCTGTTCGAGATAGAGCGCCGGAGGGTTCTGCACAAGGTAGCGGCTGTCGTGCTTCTGGGCGAGAGGCAAAGCGGTGGCCGGGTCGTTGTTGTTATAGAATATCTGGAAGGCCCGGCTGAAAGCGTCGGTGTCTTTCGCGGCCTCTTCGTACGAAGGTATCTCAACGCACCCGTCTGGCACTGTCTTCGAGATATAGCAGAGGCCACGCACGGTAGACGGGTCTTTGCCTGACCTTAAGCATTTCGCGAGCTCCACGACAGAACGCTCGCTCATGCCGTAGAGGAGAAAGTCGGCCTTCGCGTCGAAAAGCACG
>JACPGA010000272.1 GCA_016182705.1 Deltaproteobacteria bacterium | reverse complement strand
TCTGACGGTCTCATGGCTGCACCAGAATTCGAGAGTCTCGGACGGGCAAAAGAAGTGCTGCCTCAGCTCCTCGTGCAGGGCGCTTGCCTCGACCTGCCTGTTGAAAAACCATTTGGAGCCCTTGTTCTCCCTCATGTAGGCCTCAAGGGCGCTGATGTTCAGTGCCTCGCCCTTGTTGTAGATGTCCTTTGTAGAGGATATGACCCTCAGCGACGAGAAGGTCTCGCCGGATATTATTTTGTTGAGGTCGTTGTAAAATTCGTTCGCCATGATCTGGCTCATCGCCTTGGCGCTGGCGTCCTTGCGGCTTGACAGAAGCTTTTCAAAGGCCGAGTCCAGCTCCGGCGGCAGTTTCACGGAGATGACCCTGTCTATGTAGATGTCAAACGGGTACCTTATCTGCTTGTCGTTCCTCCTGGCCCTCTCGGCCTCGAGCGTCACTTCGAGCTTGGCCCTCACCAGAGGGCTCCTGAAAGTGCCCCTGGCGGCCTCGTTTATCTTCTCGCCGATAGACACGCTCGCCGGACCGGAAAACTCGCCGTTTACCTCGATTAATACTGTTTCGGCTTTTGCCCCGTAGGATATGTACAGCCCGGCTTCGAGCTCTCCTTTTATGGCCGTCTCGATCTCTTCGCGGTAGGTGGTCTCGAGCCTGTGCTCCTCTTCTCCGAGGGCCACGAGTCTTGTCTCCACACCTGATTCGTTATTGGAGAGCGCCGCGTTAAGCTCGGCCCTCTTTTGTTTCAACGCCTCTTTTCTCTCCTTGAACCTGTTGTGGACTTCTTCCAGTATCTCATCGTCCTGTCTGGGCGGGAGCCTTTTGTTGAGCTCGTCCCTGTAGCGCCTGATTATCTGCTGGATGTCCTTGGCAAGGGCCACGAGATAACTGACGCCGCCCGAAAAGATGGCCGCGTCCCCCGGAAGGTTCGTGAGCCTTATGCCTCTTTCATCCGCGCCCACCCCTGTGCCCATGCCGTATTTGCTGGCCGCGCCCAGTATGGGCTTATAGAAATACTCCCGCATGAAGTCGGCCATTGCTATTTCCTTGACCTTGAGGGTCTTTCTGGTGAAGTCCTTCATGTCCACGAAGAGCTGGCCTTCCTCCTCGAGGGTCAATGTCTTCAGCACAGCCCTGTCATCAGAGGAGAAGCGGTAGAGCCTGCCTCTGCCATACTCTTCCTGGAGCATGTTGCTCTTGAACTCTTCGCGCCTGTCGGCAAGATAACCGCGCATGAGGGCCGTGTAGGTCTCAGCTTGCTCGTCGAGCTTCAAAGCGTAATAGCCCTCGATCACAGGGGCTGTCTCGTCGGCCTTTTTCGCGCCCTTGAGAAAGCCGGAGAACATCGATTTCCTGAACCCGGAAAGGAACCTGAGAAACGATTCTATGATGTCGGCGCGTCGCTGGTCGCGCGCGTACTTTCCCTTCACCTCTTCGAGCCCTTCGGAAAGGCTTGCTACGGCCCGCTGGTCAGACAGGAAGTTTTTTATGAGCCTGTCCTCGTTGTAGAGCTCGAAAAGCATGGACTGGATTTGCGTGCCGGGCTGCTCGAACTCGGAGAAGTACTCGAGGCAGGCCGCCCTGAACCTGTTTATGTCGGTTTGCGCCTGCACCGCTTCAAACGCGGCGCTGTTTTTTCTTATGATCGCTGCCGAGCGCGAGATGAACTCTTCCGATCCGTCAAATTCGTCGAGCCCCGGGGCGGCGGCAGATACGGCTTCAAGAGTGTCGCTGTTCACGCCGTAAGGGGTGAGAGTACCGGACGCGAGGTTCGAGGGGATGGACAGGAACGACCTGGGCGTTACCGCAGAAAGGAGAAGCGTCTCCGTGCATTGGCTGTAGTATGTCGCGCCTGCCGTGCGCAGCTTCCTGAAAATATCGAGGATGGCCGTCCTTATCGTGTGGAACATGACCAATCCTATGGCCAGCTCCGCTTTTTCATAGGAAAGGCCCTTTATCCTGAAGCTTTTGACTTTTTCCTTTTTTTTCCTTACAACATTTACAAGCGCAAGGAGCGCCAGGTAGGAGGTCCGCTCTTCAGCCGCAGCCCTGGCCTGTTCCTTGAGCATCTTTTCCATGTACTCGGAAAACCATTTAAGGAATTTGCGGCCATGGCCCTCGGAGCCGAGCCAGTTGGAAAGGATCGCGCTGTCGATGTAGGGCGTGCCGGAGAGGACTTCGAGGGCTATCTGTTTTTCCAGTGAGTCCGCGATGAAAAGGTCGGTCCTGAAGGTCTTGTCCTTCAAAAGGCCGGTAGTGATTATGAGGGGGGCGCCTTCCTTGGCGGATTCCATCTTGGGCTCGTAGCGCCGAATGAGAAGTGAGGTGAGGCTCAATACAGCCTGTCCTATGCAGGTCTCGTCTTCTCCGCCCATGTGATAGGGGATCTTGAGCTCGGCTATGGTCTCGCCGTGCTTGAAACGGAGTTCCCTGGGCTCAAGAGTCCAGAGTCTTCCGGCCTTTATATCGAGTTTTCTTTTAAGGAGGGTATTGAATAGCTCAAGCCTCTCCCGGCTATAGGAAGACATTGTAAACCGCCTCTTAAAACACGCAAAACGCCATTATAAAAGTAAGGTTACCAATAAACAGTATTGTAAATCAAGGCCCGAAGTTACAAATCTTGCCCTTGTACCCTGATGGTGAAATAGGTTAAAATAACTCAATTTTTACGCAGGGTTTTGAATGGACTCCATAAATGACGACCTCTCGATGGACCCACACCGGTAATACCCTTCTGGCCGTGTCTTGAAATAAACTTGTCACCAATCTCAGGAATGCGCTGGTCACGAAT
>JACPGA010000275.1:2098-2793 GCA_016182705.1 Deltaproteobacteria bacterium | reverse complement strand
TGAATGGGCAAAGACCCTGGGCCTTACGCTCACGGTGCTGACAGCCTCAGCTGCAGGGGAGGAAGAGGCGCTTCTCATTGAAGCGCGCCAGTACTTGAAGCCCTACGGCATAGAAGCCAAATTCGTCAGCAAAAAGGGGGATGCGCCCCTTGTCATCGAGTCTTACTACAAAGACAATGGCCATGACTTGCTTTTCATGGGCACCTCCCACCACTCAAGGCTCGTGGAGATGGTCCTTGGCTCCACGACCGAACATGTGATGCGGACAGTTGCCGGGCCGTTTTTTTATGGCGCGCTACAAGCTTATTCGGAGAGTCTAATTGAAAAAATATTACAGTGCAGCTTGTAGCCTTGTAGAATGCGCTGTGCACCTTACTTCTACGCTCCCTCTCCCTTTCCCACAAAGGGAGAGGGAACAAATGATAATCCATACCGCCTCACCGCTCCCCTTTTCCCCTCCCTCCCCTCATTCTGATTGACTTATCCCTGCTCTGGTGCTACTTTTTTAAGACAAAGTTTTATTGTTTCAGCCTTCCGGCTTTTATCCGGCTTATCCGGCCCGCCCGCGCCAAATTTCACCAAGGTCCGGGCCAACCCCTTAATTTTACAAGGTTTTTCTATGGCGGCTGTCGAGGGCAAAAACGACCACATCGAAAAGGTGAAGGGCCATATCGAGGCCGGGCGCGACCCCGAGA
>JACPGA010000275.1:0-2075 GCA_016182705.1 Deltaproteobacteria bacterium | reverse complement strand
GCGACGTCCTGCGCGAGGCAGGGCGCGACCACGAGATAGCGGCCCTTCTCGCTGAGCTGCATACCTCTGACATAGGCAGGCTGGTCGCGGCCCTGGAAGAAGAGGACGCAGTAAAGCTCTTCAAGTTCCTGGCGCCAGACAAGGCTTCCGCCGTTCTCCTCGAAGTGGACGAGCGGCGCAGGAAGGCCCTCATCTCGTCCATCTCCTCCGAAGAGCTCATCGATGTCGTCCATGAAATGGAAACCGACGACGCCGCCGACGTCATCTCCGAGCTACCGGTCGAAGAGGCCAAGCAGGTACTCGACGGAATAGACCGGCAGGAGTCCATAGCCGTCCAGAAGCTCCTCGTCTTCCCCGAAGACACGGCTGGCGGAAAGATGCAGGCAGAGCTCGCCTCTGTCATCGAGACCGCCACCGTCCAGGAGACCATCGAGGAAGTCAGGAAAAAGTCCCACGAGATAGACAACATATCAAACGTCTTTGTCGTCGATAAGGAAGGACGGCTCGCCGGAGCTGTCCCGCTCGACAAGCTCATACTCGCCGACCCCGAAACGCCCGTCATAACCATTGCCAACCGCGACCCCATCAAGGTCAGGACTGACATGGACCAGGAAGAGGTCGCCAAGCTCTTCCAGAAATACGACCTCATCTCCGTTCCCGTCATTGACCACAACGGCCATCTGGTAGGCCGCATAACCGTAGACGACATAGTCGACGTTCTCGAAGAAGAGATATTCGAGGACTTCTACAAGATGGCCGGCCTCAACATCGAGGCCCGCGCGCTTGACCCCGCTGGCAGGGCCATAAGGATGCGTGTGCCCTGGCTTCTGTTGAACCTCTGTACCGCCGCGCTGGCGGCGAGCGTGGTGAAGCTGTTCGAAGGCACTATCGAACAGCTCGTCCTCCTTGCCGTCCTCATGCCGATTGTCGCCGGCATGGGCGGAAACGCCGCGACCCAGACCATAACGGTCGTCGTGCGGGCACTGGCCCTCGGTGAGCTCACCTTCAAGAACGCCCGGTCGGTGCTCATAAAAGAGGTGCTCGTCGGGTTCGTGAACGGGTGTTTGACCGGCGGCCTGGCGGGGCTTGCGGCATACCTCCTCGGCGCGAACATAATGGTGGGCCTTCTTCTATTCCTCGCGATGATAGCGAACATGATGATAGCCGGGCTCATAGGCTCGATAATGCCCTTGGTCCTCAAGCGTTTCAAGTTCGACCCGGCGATCTCTTCGAGCATATTCGTCACGGCATCAACCGACATAGGCGGGTTTTTCACCTTCCTTGGACTGGCCACCCTCTTCATGAAAATGGGAATCCTGTAGCATGAAACGCGGCGCGTACAAGGCCAGGGCCGTTGTCCTGGGTTCCATCGACTTCGGCGAATCTGACCGGATACTCACCTTCTACACCCTTGAGCAGGGCAAGCTAAAGGGCATAGCCAAGGGCGCGCGCAGGTCGAAAAAGAGGTTCGTCGGCAACCTTGACCCGCTTACGCACATAAACATCGGGTACTTCCACAGCGACAAGAGCGAGCTTGTGCGCGTCGAGGACGCTTCCATCATCGACGCCTTCTCAAGCCTTAAGACCGACATAGAACGGCTGTCGGACGCGTGCTATCTCCTTGAACTCACTTCCGAGCTTACCCGCGAGGGGCAGGTGCTTCCGGCGGCTTATCATTCGCTCGTGGCGTTTTTGAAGCTCCTTGAAGCTGGCGCGGGCCCTGAGGCGCTTCGCTTTTTCGAAGTAAAGCTCCTTGAGCAATCCGGCTATTTGCCGCACCTTACCGGGTGCATGTCGTGCAAGGCCGCAGAGGGCGAGCGCCTTTACTTCAGCTCAGCCAAGGGCGGGCTTGTGTGCAGGGCCTGCTCTTCAGGGATTACCGGCCTCATACCTGTCTCTCCCGGCACTGCCGCCCTCCTTTCAATGGCTGCCCGGCTGGAGCCAGACAAGTTAGGCCGCCTCAAGCCAAGCCCGGCCTTCCTTGACGAAAGCGAGCGTCTTCTGTACGATTTCATAAAGTTCCAGCTCGGAAAAGAGCTTAAGACAAGGCGGTTCATGACAAAGCTCAAGAACGC
>JACPGA010000038.1 GCA_016182705.1 Deltaproteobacteria bacterium | reverse complement strand
TCCCTTACAGGAGAAGCGACGATGGAAATGGACCTTTTCGGAAAAAACGAAAAAGAAGTGAAAAGCGCGCCTCTGGCAGAGAGAATGAGGCCTTCCACTATTTCAGGCTTTGTCGGGCAGGAACACCTTGTCGGCGAGGGCAGGATACTCGACAGGGTCATTAAAAGGGGCGAGCTGCCTTCCCTCATACTCTGGGGCCCTCCCGGCACAGGAAAAACGACACTGGCAAGGATAATTGCCGAAGCGTCGAAGTCGGATTTCGTCGAGTTCTCCGCAGTGCTCTCCGGGGTCAAGGAGATAAGGGAGGTCATAAAGGCGGCCAAAGACAGCCTGCGGTTTGGCAGGAAAACGGTCCTGTTCGTCGACGAGATACACAGGTTCAACAAATCCCAGCAGGACGCCTTTCTCCACAGCGTAGAGGACGGCACGATAACGCTCATAGGCGCCACGACGGAAAACCCATCTTTCGAAGTGAACGCCCCTCTGCTTTCCCGGTGCAAGGTGCTCGTCCTCGAATCTCTCCCGGATGAATCAATCAGGAAGATACTCAGGGACGCCCTCTCTGACAAGGAACGGGGCCTTGGCAACTTCAAGGCGGACATCAGCGAAGAGGTCATCGACTTCATAGCTGACAGCTCGGCCGGGGACGCCAGGAGTGCCCTCAACTCCCTTGAAGCGGCCTTCATGATAACCGAGCCCGGACCGGACGGCGTAAAGCGCATAACGCTTGAGGCCGCGACCGAGGCCATGCAGAAAAAAGCCCTCCTATATGACAAGTCAGGGGAGGAACACTATAATGTGATATCGGCCTTTATAAAATCGATGCGGGGGAGCGACCCTGACGCCGCGCTTTACTGGCTCTCGCGAATGGTCGAAGCAGGGGAAGACCCCCTTTTCATCGCCAGGCGCATGGTCATATTCGCCTCGGAGGACATCGGGAACGCCGACCCGAGGGCCATAATGGTCGCCAACGCGGTAAAGGACTCGGTCGATTTCATAGGCATGCCCGAAGGCTGGATACCGCTTGCGCAGGGAGTGGCCTACCTGGCCACAGCGCCAAAGTCCAACGCCTCGTACATGGCCTACATGGAAGCAGCCGACGACGTTAAAAGGCACGGCGCCCTGCCCGTGCCCCTGCATATAAGGAACGCTCCTACAAAGCTCATGAAAGGGCTCGGGTACGGTAAGGGCTACAAGTACCCGCACAGCTTTAAAGACCGGAACAGGACTACCTCCCGGACGCGTTGAAGGGGCGCGCGTATTACAAGCCCACCGACAGGGGCTATGACAAACAGATAGCCCAGATGATGAAAGACAGAAAGGAGAAGAAAAAGGAAAGCAGATAAGCTGGCCCTCTCCCCATCCCCGGACAGCCGTTCCCATCATTGAGACAGACTCCCCTGGGCATTACACTCCCCGATATGACCACAAGGATGAAAGAGCAGACATTTAAAGGTTGAATTAAAAGCTGATGTGACAAAAGTCACGGTCAAAACGCCGTGAGAAGAGAAGAATCAATAAGCTGTTAAAAAGGGCGTGTGACAATTCACAAAAACAAACGCTAAGACCTACCGGAAAAATCATTCCATGAATCTCAGCAGGTCTTTCCCTGAAAGGAAGGAGACTGAATGAAGCGGTATGCTCTTGTGGCCTTCGGGCCTGGACGCGGAGAAATAGGGCAGCTCTTCCGTTCGCTCAATGAAAACGGCTGCGCTGTCGATTCATGCCTGCTGACATCGACCGGGAACGGGTTCTCAGCCGCGATACTGGTGCTCGGCAAGAAAAGCTCCGTTTCAAAGGCAGTCAGTTCCCTCAAGGACAGGCTTGTCATAAAAGCGAGCCCAGTCGAAAAGGACGGGACTGCCCTGCCCGGCAATCTCCAGATAACACTCTACGGCCCGAACAGGCCTGAGACCATCTCTCTGCTTTCGGGTATAATCAGCCTGGGAGGAGGGGAGGTCACGGAGATAGAATCCAAATCAATCGGGGACATGTCGGTCGTGGCCCTGCAGGCCTGGTATCCGGGAAAGACCGCGATAATACGCGAGCGATTAAAGGAACTCTCAAACAAGCTCGGGCTCAAGGCATCGATTGAAAGGATAAGGACAGAAGACCTCCTCTAGGCACCCCATGCCTTGTCAACCAAATGGCATGATTGGGTTGACAATCATGCCATTTCCGTGTTATTCCAGTTTATTGAAAGTACCCATAAAAGGTGAATTAATATGAAAAATGACATCCTCGGCATAGCCCTTGAAAAAGGACTCGAAGGCAGAGGGCTCACCCCTGCCGAAGCCTTAAGGCTCGCCGCTCTTCCCGAGACCTCCATATACGAGGTCCTTGCCGTCTCCGAACAGGTGAGAAGGACGCATCTCGGGGTCGAGGTAAACCTCTGCTCCATCGTGAACGCCAAAAGCGGCCTGTGCAAGGAAGACTGCTCGTTCTGCGCCCAGTCGGTCAAATACTCTACCGGCGTGACCGAATACCCGATGTCAGAGCCGGAGAAGATAGTGGGGGCGGCGAAGGAGGCTGCAACGTTCGGGGCAAGGGAGTTCTCGATAGTCACGAGCGGCACAGCCATAGAAAAGGAGCGGGACATAGCCGCATTGACTACGGCGCTGCGATCGATGAAGGACAGCGTCCAGATGGAACGGTGCGCCTCCCTCGGCATACTCTCCCGCGAGACATTGAAGAAGCTCAAGGACAGCGGGCTTGAGAGCTACCACCACAACCTTGAGACCGGACGGAGCTTTTTCCCGAACATCTGCACCACCCACGAGTACGACCGTGACGTGGAAGTCGTAAGGACTGCCAAGGAGCTGGGCTTTCATGTCTGCTCCGGCGGCATATTCGGCCTCGGCGAGGGCTGGGAGGTAAGGGTCGAACTCTTTGCCACGCTCAAGGAACTCGGGGCTGATTCAGTCCCCATAAACTTCCTGAACCCCAGGCCCGGCACGCCTCTCGAAAAAGCGCAGAACCTGACGCCTCTCGAATGCCTGAAGATAATCGCCCTGGGCCGCCTCATGCTGCCGAAGACAGACATCGTCGTCTGCGGGGGCCGTCAGGTGAACCTGCGCGACCTTCAGCCGCTCATATTCGCGGCTGGCGCGAATGGCATGATGATAGGCAACTACCTCACCACCCCGGGCAGGGAACCAAATGACGACCTCCAGATGCTCGCTGACCTTGGCTTGAGGCCAAAGGGCTACAAGTAACCGATGCGCGAGGAAATTCTCGAAGAAATATCAAGGTTTACGGCGTTTGGCTTAAAGAGGACCTTAAGGCTTGTCCAAGGCCCCCAGGGGCCCAGGGTCATAATGGACGGCCATGAGGTCATACTCATGTGCTCGAACGACTACCTGGGGCTCACCAATCACCCTCTTGTAAAAGAGGCCGCCATAAAGGCGATTGAAAAGTGGGGCACAGGGGCCGGAGCTTCAAGGCTCGTCTCCGGCAACATGGAGGCCCATGTCATTCTTGAAGAAAGAATAAAGGAGTTCAAGCGAGTCCCTTCTGCGCTCCTCTTCAACTCCGGCTATAATGCGAATATGGGTTTGATTACCGCGCTGGACGAAAGGTCTACCGAAATCTTCTCTGACAGGCTCAACCACGCCTCGATAGTTGACGCCTGCGTCCTCAGCCGCGCCAAAGTAAAGAGATACCCAAACAGGGACATTAACGCTCTGGAAAAGCTTTTAAAAGCCTCGACCGCGAAAAAAAAGCTCATCGTGACCGACAGCGTCTTCAGCATGGACGGCACAATAGCCCCTCTGCCTGACATAATCAGCCTCCTTGAAAGGCATAATGCCATGCTCATCATAGACGACGCCCACGCGACCGGCGTGCTCGGAAAATCCGGCAGAGGGAGCCTTGAGCACTTCGGCGTAAACAACCACCCCTCTGTCATACAGATGGGCACATTGGGCAAGGCACTGGGCTCGTTCGGGGCTTTCGTTACCGCTGAACAAGAGGTCATCGACCTGCTCATCTCCAGGT
>JACPGA010000274.1 GCA_016182705.1 Deltaproteobacteria bacterium | reverse complement strand
GCTCCCGCAGACGCCTGCCCTTGGCCGCGAGCAGAATATGGTGCGCTTCATCGATGATCAGCACCTTGGTCCGACGCTCCCTCACGCACGACTCGACGGCGCGCTGTAAGGCTTCGTCGGCATAGGTACTGCCCGCTCTGCCACGCGGCGCGTCCAGCGCTCTATAAGGATCCACGGTGAACAGGGTCCGCTGGCGCACCTGGGTCTCGTCGAAAAGACGCAGTAGCCGCACATGCAAATCCTTCCAGGTGAATCCGCCCTGATTCGGCGCGATGGCCGACAGCCGCACCACCGGCAGAAGGTTCGGATCATGCTCCATTTCATGGCGATGCGCCTCCATGAGGTCGGCCTCGATCTTCATGCCCAGCGTCGTCTTGCCCACCCCGGTCGGACCGGTGAGGATGGCGATATCGGGAGCGGATACGCATTTGATCATTTTCACGAGCTCGCCGCGTGCGCGCTCCAGATGTGGATGATTGATCGTTTTGTTGAGGAAATAATCCCGGCGGGTATGAATGGAAGCGCCGAGAAGTTCGCTGGGAAAGTGTTCATTATGGGTATTCATGGTCAAAAATCTCCGTAAATGGTGTCGTTCAGGTCGTCGAGGGTGGGGCGCCAGGCATGTTCGAATTCGTTGCCGGGCTCGTCGTGTTTAAATTCAGGCTGCGAGGCATCATCGAGAGCTCGATGCCGCGTGGCGGCAAGCCCCTTCTCCAATTCACGGGTTTGGCGGTGAAATTCGGCTTGTCTTAGTGCATTTTGTTCGCGGTTGGCCGGTTCCTGCGCTCCGCAAGCCTTACTTTCCTCCGTAGCAGTCCGGATATCGTCCGCGCTCAGTAACCTGTACTCGGCGGCGCGGTTTGAAATGCATTCCACCCAGCGATGCTTCAAGAAAACGTAGATATGGAAAAGGTTGAATGGATCGACCTTGGCCTGGAGCTCCTTTCCCGCAAGCGCCGGGTCCCGAAAACCCGGGTGCCAATACTGGTGGTTCTGGGTCTTGACGCCCCTGACCGGATTGACCGTAACCTTGCCGGCATTGGGTGAGGCCGGCAGGCAGGCGATCTGGAATTCCTCGTTATAGGGGATACGCTTGTGTGATCGCGCGCCATGAAAAGCATTCATGGAGGACATGAACTGAGCCGGACTGGTGCCCAGCGCCACATGTGTGCGCTGGTGGTAATACTCCTCAAGCCAGCACTCGAATCTCTCGTTAAGCGCCCGCAAAGTCCAGACGGCGTGACGCGCTGGATCATGGGAAGGCGAGAGACTGCGTGGATTCCGCGTCGCCTGGGTATTGCCAGCCAAATTGTGGATAAATTGGTCGTTGGACACCCCGAACATTCGCTCAATCACTGAGCCGAAATAATGGCCAAGAGACACTCGAAATAGGTGCTTCTGAACTCCGACCCACCGTCGACCACCAATGTCCTCGGTACCCTGCCGTAACGCCGTACACACTCACGAATAATCGTCATGCAGGTGATGTGATTCGGCCGGGAAAACGAAATCACGTATGCCAGAACCACTCGGGTGTAGGTGTCGATCAGCAGGGTAAGCCAGGGCCGCCCCAGATTGGCGCCGGTCAAAGGATGAACGAGTGTCACATCCATTTAGGTGTGGTCAACATGAGCGATCCCATATGGTCGTTCACCGTGGCGTGGCGTGCCGATCTCCAGCGTCCAATGGAATTCCTCCAATCCATAAGCCGCCTTGTCGCCCATCCGCCGAACTTCCAACTGATGCGTGCGCAACCGACGCATCTCACGCCTGAAGGTCTTTTCAGAAGGCTTCGCTAAGCCACTGTCGTGACATTCGAGGGAAAGCTCTGCGTAAATCGAGTGGGATTTTTCCCTGCCCGGTTCGGCATACCGGGCCTCCATCAGGTTCGCTATCTTTTCAAGAACAGCACCATCAATCCGGCGCTTCCTATTTCCGCGACGGCTGATAGCGGGAAGCAACCCGACGAACCCACACCCCAATACTCTCTCCGCCTCCCGATAATCGCGCATGTGGCGCCTGAAAGTACGTTTCGAGCAAACAGAGGATAGCGTTGAATTGGGCGCGGGAAACAGCGTACGGAAGCGAGTCATCGCCTCAGCCAATTCATCCGGCGATGCGGACCTTAGTTTTTCTTCAACAATCGCACGGGGGCTGGAGTCAGCCTCCTCCGGCAGCCCGGTGATCACCCCATCCCGTGCCAGGCGTTCAATAACCTCTTGCTGAATCATCACACACTGGCCTTCGACATCCACCAGATATACGCCATCGTCCCCCACATTGAGGATCTGCCAGGGTTTTCCGTCCCAGGCGATGCGCGCTCCGGAAGCCATGGATACCGGCAAGACCCTCACCTGAGGTACGGAAATCTTTGCCGGCATGGAAGCCACGTATGCATCTGCGGTAACCTTGTCGCGAAAAATCAGTGAGGACTCCACCTCTGAAAGCAGCGTCGCTCTCAGGTCAAAATAGAGATCACCGTCAGCGATCAACTTATAGACCGCATCGGCCGGAAGAGCCGGGTCAACCATCACAAGGTCTGATATCCGCATCCAAGCTCTGTCTCTGAACAGTTCGGTAGCAACCTCACGCTGCTCAGAGGTCGGGGCAGGGCAGCTCGGCAGTAGGTAGTCTTCGAGGAAATTCAGGTTGCGGATAAGGATCCAGTCGTTCTCTTTGGAGGATCGAACCGCATATTCAAGGCCATAGTCGGCGGCATATTCCTCACCCGGGGGACAACGCCACCGGTCACCGTCCCTGACATACCGGTTAGGCTGCCGCTGACCGAGCACTACTAGCCTCGCCTCGGTCTTGCATTCCACCCATCCGACGAAATCCTTGGTAATCAGGAAATAATCGGGAGTGTGGCTGGCGCCGGTTTGCCGGCCGTCTGCCGTTTTATATCGGAGAGGAATGGTCGGCGGCTGATCCCAGAATTCGAACACATCCGGGTCATGCTCCCATGAGTAAACCGCGGCCAATTCATTGGTGTGGCTTTCCGCCTGGATCACCAAACCCATTTTTCGGCTGGGGTAGCGGCAAGCCATGCTGCGCTTGCTGCTCTCCACCCGCCGTGACGGGTTTGATTGGCGGATGTGCCGGATCACCTGCCGGGCACTTTCTGGCAGCCTGCGCGAGCGCATGAGCTGCTCCATTGCTTCGTCGTCTAACATGATTGTCTCCTTCATCAAAATGAAAAAGGAAACCGATGCGGGAGGGATTCCCGTTGCCTCTGGTGAGGGCTAGGAATGGCATAGGGACGACGAAGGACACAGCGAGAAATTTCAGTGGTTGACACCGAAGCCCTCTGCCGTAGAATTAAAACTATCCGGTGGGAAAACTGGATAGCGCATCAGCGGCTCGGGTTTTGCGAGAACCCGGGCCGTTTCCTTTTACGCCCCCTGGGCGTTTTCTCCTGTTTCGGTTTCAACCTCCTTGGCGGCACTTGTCGCCGCTTTCTGGCTTCCCAATTTGGGGGCCATGAGTCATTTTTCCTTATTCGCCTTTTCTTTCT
>JACPGA010000276.1 GCA_016182705.1 Deltaproteobacteria bacterium | reverse complement strand
TCGATTCTATAATAAACAGGCTGGACGATTTAAAAGACCTCGGCATAAACACCGTCGAGCTCATGCCAATAGCCCAGTTTCCCGGAGAAAGGAACTGGGGCTATGACGGCGTTTTCCCGTTTGCCGTCCAGAACACCTATGGCGGACCCATTGCTCTGAAAAAACTCGTGAACGAGTGCCACGAAAGAGGAATGGCCGTTATCCTCGACGTCGTCTACAACCATTTCGGCCCGGAGGGAAGTCCAACCCCGGAATTCGGGCCGTACCTCACCGACATTTACAGAACGCCCTGGGGCATGGCCATGAACTTCGACGGCCCTGAAAGCGACCCCGTAAGGGATTTTTTCATCGAGAACGCGCTCCACTGGTTCGAGCGCTATCACCTTGACGGCCTGAGGCTTGACGCTATCCACGCCATAATCGACACCAGCGCCATCCCGTTCCTCAAAGCTCTCAGGAGGAAGGTGGGCGAATACGGAATATCAAAGGGCAGGCCTTTTTACCTTTTCGCGGAGGACGACCTGAACGACACCCGGGCCGTCAGCACGGACGAGCACTCCTTCGGGCTCGACGCGCTCTGGTGCGATGATTTTCACCACTGCCTTCATACGCTCCTGACCGGCGAGCAGGACGGCTACTACACCGACTTCGGAGCGCCCCGGCAGATGGTGAAGTCCATGAACGAAGGGTTCGCGTACTCCGGCCAGTATTCAAAGTACAGGCGGCGCAGCTTCGGCAGCCGCTCAATCCACATTCCCAAGGACAGGTTCATAGTCTTCACTCAGAACCATGACCAGGTCGGGAACCGCTTGCTCGGCGAGCGGCTCTCGTCACTCGTACCGTTCGAAGGGCTCAAGCTCGCTTCCGGCGCGCTCCTTCTGTCTCCGTACATCCCCCTTATCTTCATGGGCGAAGAGTACGGAGAGGATGCCCCGTTCCTTTATTTCGTAAATCACGAAGGCGGCGATCTCCTGCAGGCCGTGCGGGATGGGAGAAAAAAAGAGTTCTGCGGGTTCATGCGCGGGGCCGAGCCGCCGAGTCCTGACGACACTGCCACTTTCGAAAGGTCGATTTTAGCGTGGGAGAAAAGGGAAGAAGGCTCTCACGCCGTGCTCCTGAACCTCTACAAAACCCTTATACGCATACGGCGCGAGGTCACTGCCCTTTCTCCGGCTGCCAGCGTTGTCAATTCATGGAGCCTTGAGGAGGAAAAGACAATCTTCCTTAAAAAGGAATACCAGGGCAGCTCGACTTTCGCGGCCTTTAATTTCGGCGCGGAAGTACGCTTCAAGATGCCCTTTCCGGAAGGCAGATGGATGAAGGCGCTGGACTCGGCTGAAGAGGTCTGGGAAGGGCCGGGGTCGGCCCTTCCCGGGGTCGCTGAAGCTCCGGTGATTACGGTCATGAGAGAGATGTCTTTCGCACTTTACATAAAGGCTGCCTAAAGGAAGAGTAATGGAGAAATACATCTGCATACACGGCCATTTTTATCAGCCGCCCAGGGAGAACCCGTGGCTCGAGAGAATAGAGCTTCAGGACTCGGCCTACCCTTACCATGACTGGAACCAGCGGATAACGGCGGAATGCTACGAGCCGAACACAGCCGCAAGGGTCCTCGGGCCTGACCTCAAGATAATTAACATCATCAACAACTACTCGAAAATCAGTTTCAACTTCGGGCCGACGCTCCTTTACAGCATGCTCACCGACAACCCGGAAGTCTACGCCGAGATATTAAGGGCCGATAAATTGAGCATGGAAAAGTTTTCGGGCCACGGCTCGGCGCTCGCCCAGGTCTACAACCATATGATAATGCCGCTTGCGAACAAACGCGATAAATACACGCAGGCGTACTGGGGCATAAAAGATTTCAGGGCGCGCTTCGAAAGGGAGCCGGAGGGCATGTGGCTTCCCGAGACCGCCGTTGACACCGAAACCCTCGAAGTCCTGGCCGAGCTCGGAATTAAATTCACGGTGCTCGCCCCCAGGCAGGCAAAAAGAGTCAAGAAGGCGATAAAGGGAAGCCGCTGGAAAGAGCTTACCGGAGAGGCCGTAGACCCGAACATGCCTTACCTGTGCCAGCTCCCGTCAGGCAGGAGCATATCCATCTTCTTCTACAACGGCGAGATATCCCAGGAGCTTGGCTTCGGCCACCTTCTGGACAACGGAGAGGACTTCGCCAAAAGGCTCTCCGGGGCATTTCCCCAGGACAACAGGACGAGCGCTCTCGTGCATATCGCGACCGACGGCGAGTCTTACGGCCACCATCACAAGCACGGGGACATGGCCCTTTCATACTGCATCCACCAGCTCGAATCCGAGGGTGTGGCAAAACTTACGAACTACGGCGAATATCTCGAAAAGTTCCCTCCTGACCAGCTCGTGGAGATACACGACAACTCGTCGTGGAGCTGCGTTCACGGCATAGAGAGGTGGCGCGCGGACTGCGGGTGCTCAACAGGCGGCTACCCGGCGTGGAACCAGAAGTGGCGAGGGCCGCTGAGGTCGGCCCTGGACCGGCTCCGTGACGCCTTCGCTCCCATATTCGAGCTGGCGGCAATCAAGTACCTCAAAGACCCGTGGGCCGCAAGGAATGACTACATAGATGTCATAAACGACAGGTCGACTGAAAACGTGGAACGCTTTTTAGGGCAGCACGCGATAAAGGAACTCTCAACAGACGAGAAAATCCGGGCGTTAAAGCTCCTCGGCATGCAGCGCGACGCGCAGCTCATGTACACGAGCTGCGGGTGGTTTTTCGACGAGGTATCCGGAATAGAGACCGTGCAGGTGATGCAGTACGCTTCAAGGGCCATCCAGCTCGCCGAGGAGACTTCCGGCATCCCTCTGGAAGAAGACTTTGAACGCGGCCTTGAAGCCGCGCCGAGCAACCTCCACGAAAACGCCATGAAAGTATATAAGATGTACGCGAGAGTGGCCAGGGTCGACCTCCTGAGGGTCGGGGCCCACCACGCCATATCCTCTCTTTTCCAGCCTTCTGAAAAAAAATCCGAGATATATTCTTTCGATACTGAAAACGAGGTCTTCGAGAAAATAGAGGCCGGCAAGCGCAAGCTCGCCATAGGCAAGACTCGCGTAAGCTCGAAAATAACCTGGGAAGAAGCGGTCGTAAACTCAGCGGTGGTGCACCTGGGGGAAGTAAGCCTGAACTGCGGAGTCAGGTATTTCAAAGATGACGAGGACTTTCACCTGACGGAGTCCGACCTCAAGACGGCCTTTGAAAGTGGCGACCTTCCGGAAGTGATAAGGCTGATGGACAAGCACTACGGCACTGCCGGTTATTCGCTCTGGCACCTTTTCAAGGACGAGCAGAGAAAGATAGTCAACCAGATACTGGAGCTTACCTACAAGGACATCGAGGGCTTTCACAGGAATATCTTCGACGGCAATTACGGCGTCATGGATTTCCTCGGGAAGCTCGGTATCCCTCTTCCCAAGCCGCTTGGAGTGTCGGCGGAATTCATCATAAACCATGACCTCAAGGCACTTTTCAACGGCTCCACCGCGCTCGATATGAACCAGATGGCGCAGCTGGTCAAGGTATCAAAGCACCTGTCAGTCCCGCTGGACCCGGAAACAATAGGGTTCGTGGCAAGCTCGTGGATAAACGGGCGCATGGAGGAGATAGAACAAGACCCGGCAAGGCTCGAACCCCTTACAGTTCTGAGGGATGTCATAAAACTGCTGCGCGAAACCCCGGTGAAACTCAACCTCTGGAAAGCCCAGAACATCTACTTCGACCTGGGCAGGGGAGTCTACCGTGAAGCCCGGGAAAAGGGAGTAAAAGGCGACGAGACGGCCGCCGGATGGGCCGCCCTCTTCGAAGACCTCGGGAACTACTTCCATGTAAGAGTCTCCTGATATGCGCACCCCATCGTCGACCTACCGGCTCCAGTTCAATCCGGCTTTCCGGCTGAAGGACGCTATCGACATAATCGGCTACCTTGAAGCCCTCGGCATAACCGACATATACGCTTCCCCGATTTTCAAGGCCAGGGCCGGGAGCACGCACGGCTACGACGTCGTTGACCACAACCACCTGAACCCTGAAGTCGGCACGGTCGAAGAACTTACAGAAGCCCTCGAAGCTCTCAAAGGGCGGGGCATGGGCTGGGTGCAGGACATAATCCCGAACCACATGTCCTACAGCAGCGCGAACGCGATGCTCATGGACGTGATGGAAAAGGGGCAAAGCTCCAGGTTCCTGAATTTTTTCGACATCGAGTGGAACCACCCCTACGAAGGCATACAGGACCGGGTGCTGGCGCCTTTTCTCGGCAGGATATACGGAGAGGCTCTTGAGGCCGGGCAGATACTTCTTGCCTACTCGGACGACGGGCTTTCGGTCAACTACTCCGGCAACAGGTTTCCGTTGAGGATCGACTCTTACCATTACTTCCTCACCTATGGATTAAGAAAGCTCGTATTCGAACTCGGCCGGGAGCACCCGGATTTCATAAAGCTCCTCGGCATACTCTATGTCCTGAAGAACCTCCCGGCCAGCGAGCACGAGGAG
>JACPGA010000271.1 GCA_016182705.1 Deltaproteobacteria bacterium | reverse complement strand
TCAGTTCGTGCTTGGCAAAGGGATGCTTATCCCAGCGTTCGAGCAGGCCATAGTGGGCATGCTGCCCGGCGATTCAAGGTCAGTGCATATCCCGGCTGATGACGCGTACGGGCCGTACATGGACGAGCTGATACTCGAGGTGGACAAGAACCAGATACCGCCGTACCTTAACCCGGAAGAAGGCATGCAGCTGCAGATAACACAGGACGACGGAAGTTCGACCGTCGTGAAGGTTGTGAAGCTCACAGATGAGAAGGTTTTCCTGGACGCGAACCATCCGCTCGCGGGTAAGGACCTCAACTTCAATATAGAGCTGGTAGATATAACTGGCCGCTGAATAAGAAGCTTTTTTTGTGTATGAACGCGGGCCGCTATCGGCCCGCGTTTTTTTATCAGCTTCCTGATTCTTCATCTTCTTTCAGCTGTTCAGCCTTAACCACCTGTCCGTCCGTGGCATCGATCTCGTTCAGGAAGACATACTGCGACAGATACCGGATTTTCTGGAACCTGCCAGTCACCTTTACAATGTCACCTTCTTTCAGCCGCGCGTCCCCGAGCGTGAACACTGAAAGCGAGTCCCCGTCTTCAGCGAGCTTGAAGGTGGTGTAGGGGCTCCCTTTTGCGGACAGCCTCGATCTCAAGGATTCGACCCTGCCCTCCACCTCGACCTTCCTGCCGTCAAAGCCGTTCGGGTTTGAAAGGATCGCCTGGACATCTGTCCTTACCTGCGCTGTGGCCGTGCCTGCGGCGAACAGTAGAAAAACGGCCAGTGCCGACAATACCGCGCTGGTTCTTTTCATTTTCACCTCTGTTGAGTTTTGTTTTAAGCGGCCTTACCGACGCGGGTCGTCTTTTGCCGGGTTCTCCTTATCTCCCATGCCGAGTCTGAGTTTCATCTCGTCCGTTATTGGCTGCTTGATATCCATATATCCTTCCCACGGGTTTCCGGTTTGGAGTCTTTCCGTGATATTGGCGAGAGTGAACTGGTCAGGCCTCACCTCAGCCAGTTCTTCCCATCTTAAAGGGACGGCAATCGGAGCGCCCTTTTTGGCCCGTGTGGAGTAGGCCTCGATGGCGGTCGCCCCGCGTATGTTCCTCATGTAGTCTATGAATATCTTCCCGGTCCTTTTTGTTTTGGTCATCATCGAGGTGAATCTGCCTGGAAGCCTCATTGCTAAAAATTCGGCTACGGCTTTTGTGAAGGCCTTTACTTCGCCCCAATCGCGCACCGGCATTACCGGGGCCACGAGGTGCAATCCCTTGCCGCCCGTTATCTTTACAAAGCTTGTAAGCCCAAGCTCATTAAGAAGAGCCCTCAGGAGAAAGACCGCCTCAACTACCTTGTCCCATGTTACGGACGCGTCAGGGTCTATATCGAAGACAATCCTGTCAGGGTACTCAAGTGCCACTGAGCGGCTGTTCCATGTGTGTATCTCGAGAGTCCCGAGCTGCGCAAGTCCGGCAAGGCCTTCCGGGGTGTCGACCATCAGGTACTCGGCAGGGGTGCCGTCGTTCTCTACCAGGTTCACCCGTTTTATCCCGGACGGTACGGCGCTGTCGAAATGCTTCTGGAAAAAGCACTCCTTATCATAGCCTTCAGGACAGCGTACCAGCGTCAAGGGCCTGCCCGCCAGGTGAGGCAGCATCAACGGGGCTGCGGCCTCGTAATATTCCATCAGGTCTTTTTTCGTATAGCCGTCTTCAGGATAGAAGACCCTGTCAGGGTTTGTGACTCGCGTCTTTCTGACAGCGCGCTCCTGTAAGGGCCTTTTCTCAACCAGCTCTTCACTTGGCGGGCCTGCGGCTTCCTTAAGCTTTGCCGGGCTCTCAATGGATACTTCCTTTGCGTCCTTGTCCTCGCGCAGTCCCTGAAAAGAAGGATGGCGCAGGACCCCGTCTTTTGTCCATTGTGTAAACTCCACCTCGGCTACCAGCTCGGGCGCCACCCAGTGGACCCCCTTTGCCTCCGGCCCAACGGGAGGGTTGTAAAACGGAGGTGAGGGCGTTTCGATTTTTTCAAGCCTTATAATAATTTGGCTGATAGACCGTTCGCTGAAGCCAGTGCCAACCCGGCCGCAGTAGGCGAATTTTCCTTCCGCGTCGAATACGCCTATGAGAAGAGCGCCAAAGCCTTTTCTCCCTGAGCCGGGTTCGGTGTACCCGCCTATTACGAATTCCTGGCGCTCATGGCATTTTATCTTTACCCAGTCTTTTCCGCGCCCCTGGACATAGGCTCCGTTTTTTCTCTTGGAGACGATGCCCTCTATTCCGTATGAGCACGCGTTATCGAAAAAAGCGCCTCCCTTCCCATCTACGTGCTGGCTGAAACGCAGGACAGTGAGGTCGGCTTTCTGAGACTTTAAAAGTGTTGCCGCGAGGAGCTTCCTTTCAGACAGGGGAAGAATCGTTAAATCGTAGCCGTTGTAATGGAGCATGTCGAAAACGATATAGACAAGGTCCTTGTCAGAACCCTTTGAAAGCGCGTTCTGGAGAGATTCGAAGTTTGTTGTCCCGTCCTCTTTCAGCGCAACGGCCTCTCCGTCTAACCAGCCGTTTTCAAGCGGCAGTTT
>JACPGA010000270.1 GCA_016182705.1 Deltaproteobacteria bacterium | reverse complement strand
TTAAAAGCTGGTATATCTTAAAGGGCAGCACAAAGAAAGTAAGCTGAGAGTCGCAAATCGATATGACCGCAAAGGCCCCGAAAGGGGCCTTTGCTTTAGCAGGCTGCTGGAAGCTTCTTTTGGGGGAAACTTTCTATAGAAAGTTTCCCCCATACCCCCCTTCAAAGATTTTAAGTTCCTGAGAGCACCCCCTTATGGGGGTGCTCTCAGGAAGAACTAAAAGTTTTTGGAGAGAGTTTGAGAGAACCTTTTTACAAAAAAGGTTCTCTCGAGAATTTTTCAGCAGTCTGCCTAAAAATAGGCATTCCACCCGAGCACGGCCTCGGTCGAATAGAAGTTGTCGAATTTCTCCCGCCTCAAGTTGAGTTTAACCGCGTTATCCCTGTTTAGAGAGAAGGTCTGGTTTAACGCGGCGGATAAGACTGTGTGGTCGTCGCCGGGGCCGAACGAAGCTGCCATAAGTTCGAGCTGCGCCTTCCAGTTGCGGGTCAGGGGTTTAAGGAGCCCGATACGGGAGCCGATGCCGAGCGAGTAGCCGTCATCGAGCCCGCCGCCGATTTTCAGGGCTGGTTCGATAAAGCCGTAGGCAAGTCCGTTGCCGGAAAAAGCGTAGCTCAGGCCCGGCCCGCCGGATGTTTTGAAAACGGTCCTGTGCTCTCTTTTGGCTGTCTCCTCCCTTTCGACTACCGCTTTCACTGTCCATGAGACGGGCTTGAAAAACTCGTCCCTCGGAGACACCGAATCTATCCCGACAAAAGTAAACTCATGGAGTACGAGCTTTTTCTGGTCGAGGTAATACCTGGCTTGTGCCTCCATGAATGTTATTGCCGCTCCCGGCAGGTAGCCGGCGTCCGGGTCGGTCAGGGAGTGGTTTGCGGGCCTCAAGGCGACAGACAGGAAAGCGTCGCCTGCCTTGGCCCCGGCGGCCATTGACAGCCGGGCCGGGCCGTGGCCACCCTCAGGTTCGACCGGAGTTTTGGGTTCCGCAATTGCTACCTGTCCCAGGGCGCTCCGCTCTTTGAGAACCGTCAGGAAAAGCCTGGTGTACTCTTCTTTCGTTATCTCCTTTTTCGCGTACCTGTACTGTATATATTCCGTGGCGAGTTCAAGTGAAGCCGCCCGCTGCTCGCTTGGCCAGGAGTCCTTATTTAAAGTCTGGTTCACATCCGAGCCTGAAGCGATTTTTATCGCGGCGGTTCTCAACGGGGCTTCGAGGAGCTCTTCAAGGTGTTTTATTTTCGCGGCCTTTGAAGGCCTGTATTCAGCGGTCATTGAGCTTACGCCCGCGTTCCTGACAGACTTGATGGTATCCATCGGTATCACCCAGGGAGGAAGCCCCTTGAACAGGTCTATACCTGGCCTTGCTGCCTCAAGCACCAGCAGGAGGTTATATGAGCAGTTCTCGTCAAAAAAATAATACCAGGTGTAAACGTCCTTGAGCTCCCAGAGGTGCAGCACCATCCTTTCAACCTCTTCGGGCGTAAAATCAAGCCTGTACTCCCAGATGTCCCTGTTCTCAAGATTGCTGTACTCTTTTATCTTTTCATAATAAGGCAGCACGCCGAAAAACCCTTCGTAATAACCGAATATGCCTTTGGCGGCGAAGAATATCCCGTTCGTCTCCCCTGTTTTGGCAGAATAATTTACAGCCCATGAGAAGAGCTTGCTTTCCCTGTCGGAATCGATGCGCAGGAGCGTATGGCCGAACATCGAAGCAGGGCTGTTCATATGGGAAACAGGAAAAATAAGCACCGCTGATTTGGGGCTCAGGCTCTCATGGAACTCCCGGAAGCCCTCGCAGTCCTGCACCGGGAGCAGCTTTTCGTCCATTGAAAGCTCTTTTTTAAGCCAGTTGAAGCGGCCTATGAAGCGGCACTGGGCATGTCCGTCGCCTTCCGGCCCGGTTGCGAAAAACGCCTTGATAGTTTCCGCAAGTTCGGACGCCGGGTCGTATTTTCCTGTCCTGGAAGTGAAGAACGCCGGGTCATCGACAAGGCTCTCCATACGCCCTGTCAGCGTCGGCTTGTAGTGAAGCAGCACCTGCCACTCGCGCTTTTCGTGCAGACCCATTGAGACGGCCTTTTTGGCAAGCTCTTCGGGGTAGTCTTTCGCTGGGTAGTCTTTTGAATGGACCGCGGCCGGAAGAAAAAAGAAGAGAAGGAACAAAAAAAGCCATGCGGGCCGTACAGGCCCGCATGGTCTCCTGATTAAAAGTCTCAGCGTCTTTTTACGAATTGGATACAATTCTGTTGATATTCTCTATCACGTCAGAATACTCAACCGAAGCGGTTGTGTATATGTCGTTGAAGTTGGCCTGAAGGAGCGTATAGAAAGCCGCCCTGTCATCGACGGATACATTCATAAGCTCCGCGAGCGTATGGACCGCTTCACCCCTGCCAGAGGCCATGTCCTGCGCGAGGGCGTCCATATTGTCGGCTACGAACCTTTCGAGCTTCTGGTGCGAAGCTACCTTTGTGGGCTGCTGGCAGCCGAGCGTGCCGGAAGAGATGCCGAAGGTCTGGTTCCCGAAGGTGCCGTTGGTAGTGACCGCCAACACCTGGTGAAGGATCCTGTCCTGCCCTGAAGCTTCAAAGAGCATGTTTCCAAGGCCGCAGCCGACGTTCGTGTCAAATGTAGTCTGGGCTGAGACTCCGGAGGGGAGCATAAAAAGAACACCTGCAAAGAAGAGCGACGAACCTGCGAGTATCAACCGTTTCATTAATGGCCTCCTGGTTTTTGTTTTTATTATTTTTGCGTCAACGACAAATCGTAAGCACCGAGAGCGGACAGCGGCTCACCCTGCCCGCGGTCTCTCCCTAGGCAAGGCTGTTTTCATCCCCCACCTCCTGAGCAGGTTTTTTTAAGAGGATACTTCAAAAATACGGATTGTCAACCGGATGCAAAAGAAAAAAAACTTCCTTTAGAGGATGTACAGTGTAAAAAGATTTTCTCAGGGAGAAAAGAACGGAACTCAAATAAATCAAGACCTTAAGTTTTCGTCTGCCAGCTCAGCTATAAAATCATTTTACACCAGTGAAAAGCTTTCAACAGAAAACATCCTGATTTTAAATGATTTTTCAAGGCGGCATGCCTTTTGCTTATGCATAGGGGTGAGCTTCAAAAAACCCACTCTCAAGGAGGCCGTTAATGAAGACACTCGCCGCAGCCGCGCTCGTAGCAATGAGTCTCATGGTATTCAGCCCCGTCGACAGCTTTGCGGGAGTAAGGAACGGAAATGGTTACAACAACGAGTGCCCCACCAACGGCAACAACCACGCCGTGCCAGAGCCCGGCACAATGGCCCTTCTTGGAGCGGCTATCGGTGCTATCTATCTTAAGAAGAGAAAGTCGGCAGAATAAACCGGCATTAAAAAAGCCGCCGTCCCTTTTGGGACGGCGGCTTTTTATTTTATGCGAATGAACAGGCCAAGGCCCGCTCATCATTTTTCATGCCTGAAGAAGTTTCTTCACCTCTGCGGCGGCGGTGGCCAGCCCCACAAGGCGCACTTCTCCGGTCTTTCTGTCTTTTATCTCGACCATGCCCTGCTTCAGGTTGCGCTCGCCGATCGTCACGCGCACCGGTATGCCGATAAGGTCAGCGTCCTTGAACTTCACGCCAGCCCTCTCGTCCCTGTCGTCCAGAAGGACGTCCATCTCCTTTTCAAGGCTTTCGTACAATGCCTCTGCGGCCTTTTTCGTCTCTTCGTCCTTGACGTTCACTGGCAGCACCTCGCAGTCGAACGGCGCAAGCGGCTTCGGCCAGATTATTCCGGCCTCATCATGGTTCTGCTCAATTGAAGCGGCGGCAGTCCTGCCAACGCCTATGCCGTAGCAGCCCATTATAACGACCTGCTCCTTGCCTTCCTCGTCGAGGAAGTTAGCGCCCATTGCCTCTGAATACTTCGTGCCGAGCTTGAATATGTGGCCGACCTCTATGCCCCTTTTTATCTCGAAGCTGCCCTCGCATCTTGGGCAGCGGTCTCCAGCTTCGGCATTTCTTATATCAACATAGACGGCTCGAAAGTCCCTTGACGCGCTCACATGGAGAAGGTGCGCGTCAGGCTCGTTCGCCCCGGTTATCGCGTCATTCATCCCCCGGACATTGAAATCGGCGTAGACCGGAATATTAAGCTTCACCGGGCCAGCGAAGCCCACGGGCGCTCCGGTAGCCTTCCTTACGGCCTCTTCTTCGGCAAGCTTTACGAACACAGCTCCCACGGCGTTCCTCAGCTTGAACTCGTTTATCTGGCCATCGCCCCTGACGAGCGCGGCAATGAGACCCTTGTCTGTCTCGTAGATGAGGGTCTTTATAAGCTTTTCAGGAACGGCCTTAAGGAAAGCGCTGACCTCTTCTATGGTCTTCTTCCCCGGTGTCGACACCCTTTCTATCGGCAGTTCGGCGGCATTGGGGGCGACGCCCGGCTCCCTTATCTCCGCCCTTTCGACGTTGGCGGCATAAGTGCAGCTGGTGCAGCTCGCTATGGCGTCCTCTCCGCTTTCGGCGAGCACCATGAACTCGTGGGAGAACCTTCCGCCTATGGAGCCTGTCTCAGCTTCAACGGCCCTGAAGTCCAGGCCGCACCTCTCGAAAATCCTCGTGTAGGCCCGGTGCATGTTCTCGTACTCGGCGTCCAGGCTCTCGACAGTTGCGTGGAAGGAGTAGGCGTCCTTCATCACGAACTCCCTGCCCCTCATGAGGCCGAACCTGGGCCTTATCTCGTCCCTGAACTTGGTCTGTATCTGGTAGAGGTTCAAGGGCAGGTCCTTATAGCTCCTGACCTCTCTTCTCACCAGGTCGGTTATAACCTCTTCGTGCGTGGGCCCGAGACAGAATTCCCTGTTGTGCCTGTCTTTTATGCGCAGCAGCTCTTTTCCGTACTCTTCCCACCTGCCGCTTTCCTGCCACAGCTCGGCAGGTATGACCATGGGCATGAGGACTTCCTGGGCGCCGGCCCTGTTCATCTCTTCCCTTACAATGGCCTCGACTTTCCTTACAGCGCGAAGGCCCATTGGAAGGAGGTTGTAGACCCCGGCGGCGACCTTCCTTATCATACCGGCCCTGATCATGAGCTTCTGGCTTATGACTTCAGCGTCGGCAGGAGATTCCTTGAGCGTGGGCAGGAGCATCCTCGAATAGCGCATGTTATGTTTTCTCCGTCTGAGTTTTATTCTGTAGAGAGTGCTTTAAAAATTAAGAAGGGCCGGTGCTAACACCGGCCCTTCTCATCGTAACATGGATATCCCTTAGAGTACTGACTCGTTAATGGTTATCTTCGCCTTCTCACGCAGGCTCTTAAGCCAGCCGCTTAAAGCCTGGTCCTGCTTTTCAGCAAGGAGCCTTGCCTTGAGCTCTTCCTTGCGAGGCTCGAAAGCCGCCTCGTCCGCTTCCTTGACGCCGGAGAGCCTGAAGATAAAATGCCTGCCGTTATGGGAGACTACTTCAGGGTAATACGCGCCTGAAGCGAGTTTGAACAAAGCTTCCTTGTCGCCGACGAATATGCCCGTCCTTGGCATGAAGCCCTCAGTGCGCGCGAAAAAGCCTGACTGCTCCATCTTGAGCTTTTCAGCCTTGGCGATGACCGCGAGGTCCTCGCCCTTTTTGGCCCGTTCGAGAAGCGCCCTGGCCCTGGCTTCAGCTTCCTTGCCCGCTTTCTCCTCGGCGATTATCGTCTTTACGTCAGAAGCCACTTCGGCAAACTCAGGTACATGCGCGTCCTTTCTTTCGACAAGGCGCACGAGGTACGCGCCCTCTTCGGTCTCTACTATGCGTCCGACCTGGCCGGGCGCGAGGCTGAAAGCTGCGGTCCTCAGCTGTTCGTTCCTGGCAAGCTCCACTCCCATGTCGTCTTCCGAGAACATGCCGGTAAGCGCGGGCTTCAACGCCTTGTCAGCTGAGGCGGCTTTCTTTATATCTTCGGCGGTTTTTGCCTGAGCCACTTTAGCGTCCAGGGTCATCAAGGCCTCCCTGGCAATGGCCTTTGCCTTGTCTCCGGCAAGAGCCTGCTTTATTGAAGGCTCGGCCTCTTTAAGCGGCAGGAAGCCGCCGTCTTTCTTGTCTTCGACCTTTATTATATGGAAGCCGAACTCGGTCTCGATGACGCCGCTCACCTCGCCCTTGTTAAGGGCGAACGCCGCTTCCTCGAAGGCCTTTATCATTACGCCCTTCTGGAACCAGCCCAGGTCTCCGCCCTGCCTCGCGCTTCCAGGGTCCTGTGAAAACGCCTTCGCCAGGTCGGCGAACTTCGCGCTTTTGGCCTTGGGCAGAAGGTCGGTTATCTTTTTCTTCGCGTCAGCCTTTGCCTTTTCCTGGTCGGCTGCCTTGGGGTCTGGCCTGACGAGTATATGGCGGGCCTTTACCGCGGGCTGCGTCTCGAACCTGTTCTTGTTGGCCTCGTAGTAGCTTTTTATCTCTTCTTCGGTGAACTTCGCCTTTGCCGCCATGTTCTCGTATCCGGCGTAGGCATAAAAGGCGTTTATCGTGGCCGGGACCATGAAGTCAGAGGCGTTCTTCTTCAAGTACTCCCTGGCTTCTTCGTCTGTAACGTTAACCGATTTCCCGGAGACCGACGCGTCAAGCGCGACAAAGCTCAAGTCGATCTTCCTGTTCTCCTCGAAGTACCTGTCCTTCAACTCCTGATCCGTGACAGCCACGTCCTTGATGACCTTTTCCCTTATCTTGGCGGTCATGAGGTCGGCCTCGACGCTCTTCTCAAATTCAGCCGGCTTGATGCGGTTCGAGCTCAGCACCTTGAAGTACAGCTCCTTGTCGAAAGCGCCGTCCTTGCTGAACACCGGTATTGCCGATATCGCCTGCTGGACCTCTTCAGGGGTTACTTTCATGCCCTGCGATTCGGCCTCTTCTATCGCGAGCACCCTGTTTATGAGTATGTCAACGGCCTTCTGCTTGAGATTGAGCTTTCTGGCCATCTCGTCCGTAAACTGTTCCTTGAATGTCTCTTTGTAGTATTCCTGCTCTTTCTTGTACAGGTTCGCGTACTCCCTGTAAGGAATGGCCTCGCCGTTGACGGTCGCGACAACGCTGGAGTCGTTCTCCCCGTTGCCGCTGGGACCGACACCCCAGAATATGAAAACTATTATTATCGCGGCAAAAGCTACTACTATAAACGCTGAGTTGCGCCTTTTTCTGAAACTTTCGAGCATTACTACCTCCTGCAAGGCCGGTCGCGTAACCCCGGTCACTGAATAATTGGGTTCAATCAGTCATCATAATGAAATCTGCCGGTAAATTCAACTATTTTATATTATTTCACTTGCCAAAACAAATTGATTTCTGTTAGTATTTTTTAAATAAGGTTTTAACTTCCAAAGGAGCTTAAAGCAGCATGTTCAATTATCTTTTGGGGCTTTTCTCAAATGATCTCGCAATAGACCTCGGAACCGCCAGCACCCTCATCTACGTAAAGGGCAAGGGCATCATCATCAATGAACCCTCGGTCGTCGCCGTCAAAAAGGACGGACGCGGAAAAAGGGTCCTCGCGGTAGGCAAAGAAGCAAAAGCCATGCTCGGGCGCACGCCCGGCAACATAGCGGCAATACGGCCCTTGAAGGACGGCGTCATAGCCGACTTCGAGGTGACCGAAGAGATGCTCAAATACTTCATCGCCAAGGTCCACAACAGAAGGCTTCTGGTCAGGCCCCGCATCATCATCGGAGTCCCCTCGGGCATAACCCAGGTCGAAAAAAGGGCCGTCAGGGAATCGGCCTACTCGGCCGGAGCCGCTGAAGTCTACCTTATAGAAGAGCCAATGGCCGCCGCTATAGGCGCGGGCCTGCCCATAACCGAGCCTTCCGGCAACATGATAGTCGACATCGGCGGAGGCACCTCCGAGATAGCCGTCATCTCTCTTGCCGGAATAGTCCAGTCCAAGTCCATAAGGGTCGGCGGAGACAAGCTCGACGAGGTCATAGTCCAGTACATCAAGAGGAAGTACAACCTCTCCATAGGAACGGGCGTAGCCGAGATGATAAAGA
>JACPGA010000268.1 GCA_016182705.1 Deltaproteobacteria bacterium | reverse complement strand
TGGCATGAGCTGTGCGACTGGTATGTCGAGCTCATAAAGCTCGACCTCTGGGGAGAGCGCGGCCCGGAAAGAAAGCTTTGCGCCCAGCAGGTGCTCGTGACGGTAATGAGGGACGTAATGAAACTCCTCCATCCGTTCATGCCGTTCATCACCGAAGAGATAGCCGAAAAGCTCCCGGGGTATGATGGCAGCGTCATGCTCTCCGAGTTTCCGAAAGAAGGCGCGCCGTTCCCAATTGAGGCCGCCAGCATGGAAGACGCGATGGACGTCATCCGGGCCGTAAGGAATATCCGTACAGACATGAACGTCGCGCCGTCGGCGATGACAGACTGCGTCTGCCATATAAAAGACGCGGCCCTCAGAAAGACCATCACTGACACCGCCGAGTACATCAGGCAGCTTGGCCGGATCAAGGAACTCGTAATCTCCTAAGGGGGAGAAAAGCCCAGGGACGCTGTCTCGGCTCTCGCCGGCGGGGGAGAGAGCAAGTCCATTGAGGTATTCGTGCCGCTCGGCGGCCTTGTTGATTTCGACGTCGAAGAGAAAAGGCTAGTGAAGGAGATGGAGAAGACCGAGGCCGAGCACGCTGGGGTCGCAAAGAAGCTGTCAAACCCCGAGTTCACTGAAAAGGCACCGGCTGAGGTAGTTGAAAAGGACAGGGCAAGATTAGAGGCCCTCACAGAGAAAAAAGCGAAGCTCGCAACGGGCTTAGAGCGCATAAGGAGCATAAGAGCTTGATAAAACCATTGAAGAACGACATACCCGGGCTTCTGGAGTACGCCAGCATTCTTGTAGACGCGGCTTTGGCGGAGGACATCGGCGAAGGCGACATAACGACCCGCGCCATCGTGAAAAAAGGGCAGGAGGGCAAGGCCGAGTTCATCGCCAAGGAAGACATGACAGTTGCCGGGCTCTTCATAGCCGAGCTGGCTTTCATAAGGCTTGATAAGAAGGCCGTATTCAAGGCCCGTTATAAAGACGGCGATAAGGTAAAAAAGGGCGAGGTCATAGCGGCTGTCTCCGGCGGGCTCGGCACGCTTCTGACGGGCGAAAGGGTAGCCCTGAACTTCCTGCAGAGGCTTTCCGGCATAGCCACGAAGACAAGCGCCTTTGTGAAAGCCATGAAGTCGCCCAAAACGTTGCTGCTCGATACGAGAAAGACTACCCCCTGCCTTCGCCCGCTGGAGAAGTACGCGGTCGTTGCCGGGGGCGGGACAAACCACAGGCTCGGCCTCTATGACAGCATCCTTATAAAGGACAACCACATCATGGCCGCCGGGTCCGTGACAGCCGCCATAGACGCGGTCCGGAAAAAGTACAAGGACACTGTCCAGATAGAGGTCGAGGTTACGGATCTCAGCGAGACTAAGGAAGCAGTCTCTTGCGGCGTCGACATGATAATGCTCGACAACATGAAGGTGCCAGTAATGAAGAAGGCCATGTCGCTCATCGCAGATACGGCTCTTGTCGAGGCGTCAGGAAATATCGATATCAATAACATAGCCGCCGTTGCCGCAACCGGGGTCGACTTCATCTCCGTCGGCGCGCTCACCCATTCGGCAAAGGCCATCGACATAAGCATGGAAATAGTGTGGGCGAAAAAGAACAAGAAGTCGAAATAATAAGGCTCCTGAAGTCTGGGCCGGGCTACACTTCGGGCCAGCTCCTCAGCGCATCGCTTGGCGTTTCCAGGACAGCCGTGTGGAAGCATATAACGGCCTTGAGAGCTATGGGCTACGCGATAGAGGCGAGCCCGTCAAAGGGCTACAGGCTCCGCGAGGGCAGGCCGTTTCACGGCGTGGAGCTGCAATCCGTTCTGGCCGGGCAGGCATTTGGATGTCAGGTGCATTTCTTCGACAGCACAGATTCCACTAACGCCCGCGCTTTCGAGCTCGCCAGGAACGGCGCGCCGGAAGGCGCGGTGGTCATAGCCGAAACGCAGACAAAGGGCAAAGGCAGGATAGGCAGAAAATGGGAATCTCCCGCCGGGATGAACCTTTATCTATCAATAATACTAAGACCGTCCGTAGCGCCTCAGGGTGCTCAGGGGCTCACCTTCGCCCTGGCTGTGGCCGCGGCCGAAGCTGTTCTTGCCAGCGGGCTAAAGCCAGCCGTGAAGTGGCCGAACGATATTTTGATAGATGGACGCAAAACGGCCGGAATACTTCTTGAGATGGACTCCGAGCCTGACAGGGTGCATTTCGTGGTCGCTGGCATCGGGGTCAATTTGAATATAAAACAGGACATGTTCCCTGAATATATAAGGCAGACCGCCACTTCCCTCCTCGAACAGACAGGCTCCCCGGTTGACCGTGTGGCTTTTACCGCGAACCTGCTGGCGAGCATGGAAAGATGGTATGGGGTATACTTGAGTGAGGGGTTTGTACCTGTACTTGAGGCGTGGAAAGGTTATTTCCGTTCCTTCGGGAAGCCGCTGAAGGTGACTTTTTTCGATCACGCGATAGAAGGGATCTGCGCCGGGGTGGATGTGGACGGCGCGCTGCTCCTTGAACGGGGCGGCCGGGTAGAACGGATCATCTCCGGAGACGTGGAGGCGTTATAGTGCTCCTCGCCATAGACATAGGCAACACGAACATCGTAATCGGCGTATTTGAAGACGACGGCCTCAAGGGCCATTGGCGCGCCTCAACTGACGCATCCAGGACAGCGGACGAGTACGGCCTCACGCTCCTGGGCCTTTTCGCGGCCGCAGGAATCGATAAAGGGGTGCTGCACGGCGCGATAATCGCGTCAGTCGTGCCAAGGCTCACGGGCACAATAACCGAAGCGGTCTTCGAATACCTGGGATTGACATCGCGCATTGTCACGCACCAGAACTGCCTCGTGCCGGTTATAACGGATAACCCTGAAGAGGTCGGAGCCGACAGACTGGTAAACGCGGCGGCCGCCTACAGCGTGCACAGGCGCTCGCTCATCGTAGTGGATTTCGGCACGGCCGTGACCTTTGATTACGTGACTGAAAAAGGCGAGTATGCCGGAGGGATAATAGCCCCTGGTATCGGCATCTCCTCCGAGGCGCTTTTCAGCAGGACCGCGAAGCTCCCGATGGTGGAGGCGGCAAGGCCGACGGCGCTTATCGGGAAGAACACGATAGATTCCATGCGCTCCGGTATTTTTTACGGCTTTCTGGGCCTCGTCGACGGCATAATCGAGAGGATGATAAAGGAAGCCGGGGG
>JACPGA010000032.1 GCA_016182705.1 Deltaproteobacteria bacterium | reverse complement strand
GACGTGATAGAGCCGGTCGCCAAGGGCGTTCGCGGGGCCGATATCATCCAGAGGGTCTACACGAGAGCGGGCCAGCTGTGCGGCTCCATCGCGTGGGAGTCCAAACGGACAAAAGCCTGGAACGACGAGTGGGTGACAAAGCTCAAGGACGACCAGCGTGAGATGAAGGCCGATGTCGCGGTCATAGTGACAGAGGTCCTGCCAAAGGGAGTAAGCGCCTTCGGCCAGGTGGACGGCGTCTGGGTCACGGCAGTGCCTCTGGCGGGCTGTCTGGCTGACGCGTTGAGGGGGACTCTGTCCGAGGTATCTCTCGCCAGGCTTTCCGCCGTAGGCAAGAACGAGAAGATGGAGGCCATATACAACTACCTTTCAGGCCCCGAGTTCAGGCAGAGGGTCGAGGGCATAGTAGAGGCATTCAGGGCCATGAGAGAAGACCTTGAGGCCGAGAAACGGGCCATGATGAGGATATGGGCCAAGAGGGAAAAGCAGATAGAGCGCGTCACGACGAACACGACCGGCATGTACGGCGACATGCAGGGCATCATCGGCTCGACCCTGCCTGAGATAAAACTCCTTGAGCTCGCCGCTGGAGACGACGGAGAATTCACGGACTGAAGAGCCGTAAAGAAAAGGATAAAGCAAGATGGGAACGATAATCACGATAGCGATAATATCATTCGGCATGGGCCTGCTGCCGGCTTTCATGGCTTCGCAAAAGGGGCGCAGGTTCATCGTATGGTGGGCCTACGGCGCGGTACTTTTTCCGGTAGCCATTGTCCACGCGCTCTTCATAGGGGCGAGTTTCAAAAGGGGCACAAAGAACTGCGGCTATTGCAGGATGGCCGTTAGCGTTAACGCTACGCACTGCCCAAGGTGCGGGTATGAATTCATAGGCAACTGATGTCCGGACAAACCCCCGCTCTCGAAAAAAGCGTGCTCGAAGGCTGGAGGGCGCGCCTGCATGCGATAATTTACGAGACCGACACGCCTGCCGGCAGGTTCTTCGACGCTTCGCTCATTGCCGCCATAGTCCTGAGCGTAATCCTCGTCATGCTCGACAGCGTCGCGTGGATAAACGAGGGCTACGGGCAGGCCCTTTACGCGGCGGAGTGGTTCTTCACCATATTCTTCACCATCGAATACGCCCTCAGGCTCGCCTGCGTCGCAAGGCCCGCCAGATATGCCACGAGCTTTTTCGGCATCGTGGACCTCATGGCCATCATCCCGACCTATATCGACCTTCTCATTCCCGGCGGCAGGTATTTGCTCGTCATAAGGGTGATAAGGGTACTTCGCATTTTCCGCACTTTCAAGCTCTTCGAGTACATGAACGAGGGCATGTACATAGTGCAGGCCATGAAGGCGAGCAGGAAGAAGATATCTGTTTTCCTCCTTACCGTCTTGACGCTCGTCGTCATACTCGGCTCGCTCATGTACCTCATCGAGGGAGTTGAAAACGGCTTTACCAGCATCCCGAGGAGCATTTACTGGGCCATAGTCACCATGACGACAGTCGGTTACGGCGACATAGCCCCGAAGACCTCGCTCGGCATGGGGCTCGCCTCGATCGTGATGATACTCGGCTATGCCATACTCGCCGTCCCGACAGGCATCGTAACCGTCGAGATGGTCCACGCGTCCGCCTCGCAGAAAAGCTCCCAGGCCTGCCCGTCCTGCTGCGGCGAGGGTCATGATATCGACGCGGTATTCTGCAAGCGCTGCGGCGGAAAGCTTAACTGAGCCTCCTTTCCGTCATCTTACCTCTATCCGGGTTATAATCTAACAGGGCGCCGCAAAAACCATCCGCGCCATTGTCACTGCTCGCTTATCATTTTGAAACTTTTTTTGAGCACCCTGCGGCTGAGTTGTAGTTGTCAGCATCCTTTACAGGAACAGGGCTCGCGCGGGACGCGTCCGCTCGCCTCTGAGAAAGGAGTTATCATGGCAAGGGCAAGAACGACCGCCGGGGCCTTCGGTGAGACGGCCGTTTCCGCGAAAAAAATAGCGGGTCTGGTCTACGGCCTGCAGGCCATAGGTCTTTTCATAGGGCTGACTTACATACTCGCCGTGGTGATCGACTACGTCAAGGCCTCGGACGTGAAGGGCACATGGATAGAGTCCCACTTCAGGTGGCAGATAAGGACTTTCTGGTTCAGCCTGCTCTGGGCTGTTATCGGCGTCCTGACCTAATAGCATTCGACCCTAGCCGCAGGGACTTGAAGATAGTCGAGCGGCCCGAGCCCCGGATAACCAGACCAGATGAGGTAAAGCTTCAGATAATAAGGGTAGGGGTCTGCGGGACTGACAGGGAAAGGATTGCCGAGGGAAACGCGAAGCCTCCTGAAGGCTTGAAAGACATAATCATAGGACACGAGAACATGGGCAGGGTGGTTGAGACCGGAAGCAGCGTCACGAGCGTCAAAGCAGGCGATCTGGCCGCGTTTACCATAAGGCGGGGGTGCGGGGAGTGCATGCCCTGCAACGCAGGGCGTCCTGACATGTGCCGGACCGGCAAATACAGGGACAGGGGGCTCGCCGGGATAGACGGGTTCAACGCCGAGTACGCGGTGGACAGGGAAGAATATATCGTGAAAGTACCGGAGGGGCTTGCCCGCGCCGGAGTCCTTCTGGAGCCCATGTCGGTCGTGGAGAAGGCGATAGGCGAGGCGGAAAAGCTCCAGTTCGCCCGGCTGCCGGACGCGCTCACGAGCCCTGACTGGCTTTACGGGAAAAAAGCTCTGGTAGCCGGAATCGGCAACATAGGGCTTCTGGCCGCGCTGGCTCTGCGCGTGCGCGGGGCCGAAGTCTACGGCCTTGATATCGTCGAAAGTTCCAGCCCGCGCGTTAAATGGCTTCTGGGCATAGGCGGCTATTACATAGACGGAAGGAACGTCAAGCCGGAAAAGGTTGACGATATCATAGGGCCCATCGATATGGTCGTGGAAGCTGCCGGGGTGCCGGGCCTTGAGTTCGGACTGTTCGATACCCTCGCGCGGGACGGCATCTATGCAGTTGTCGGGATACCCTCTGAGGAACTGCACGGAGGCAAGGTCGTTGTGCATGGCGCGGAGCTCATGAACAGGCTGGTCAGGATGAACCTGCTCGTCTTCGGCTCGGTAAGCTCTGCCCCGGGGCACTTCAGGGCCGCCATAGATGATTTTATAAAAGCCGAGTACAGGTGGAAAGGCCACCTTCAGAGGATGATAACCGCGGAGTTTGAGTATACGGACTTTAAAGGCGTGCTTACACACAAGGACGAAAAAGAGATAAAGTCGGTAATTAAATGGGCGGCCTGAAACGCTTACCCCTTTTCTAAAGGGGGACTGAGGGGGATTATCTATGGGGAACCTAAGGCGGATTTATAAATCTATCGTCATGCCGTCATAGGCGAGCTCGAACCCGTCTGGCAAGGCCGGGTTGTCTTTGGTGTAGTCGAGGTTGTGTCCGAGATGGGTGAATATGGTCCTTCGAGGCCCTATGGCTTTCGATGCCTCTATAGCCTCTCCGATGGAAAAATGCGTAGGGTGGGGCTTTTGCCTCAAAGCGCCGAGTATGAGCACTTCAAGGCCGCTGAGCTTTTCCACCGACTCCGGCGGAATCGCGCTGCAATCCGTGAGATAGGCGAGCGCGCCAATTCTGTAGCCGTAAATTACCGCGTCCCCGTGCATTATCTCGATGGGGATGACATTCTGGCCGAAAAGCTCGAACTCTGAGAGCACCTCTGTTGTGGTGAGGTTAGGCTTCCACCCGTCCCTGCCGTCCGTCCTGAAGATATACTCGAAAATGCTTCTTATCCTGCCGATGGTCTCGGCGTTACCAAAGCACGGGATGGCCTTTCCGCCGGATGCGAGGTTAAAGGCACGAAGGTCGTCTATCCCGTGTATGTGGTCGGCGTGGGCATGGGTATAAAGGACCGCGTCAACGCGCTCAAGGCCGTTTGCGAGCGACTGCGCGCGCAGATCGGTCGTGGTGTCTATGAGTATGTTGGAGCCTTCTGATTGAATGAGCAGGGAAGAGCGGGTGCGCTTGTTCCTGGGGGCCTGGGATGAACAGACTTCGCAATGGCAGCCGATTACCGGCACGCCTGTGGAAGTGCCGCACCCGAGTATTACAAGTCTCATAAATGGATTCCGTGAAAGCCCTGGGGAAGGGGCGTTTTGAGCGGGCCAGAGGGGTGAAGCGCGGACCTGCTGAATCCCTGAATCCTACTTTTGGAACTCGCCCACTACAGGCAGCTCGGCAAGGACTTCATCTCCGTGCGGGGCGTCAGCCATGAAGTCGGAAAGGTCGGTGCCCGCGTAATGCTCGAAGTGCATGCCGTCCATGAAAAGCGGGCTGTTCGTGGCGTCAAAGACCTTGCCCTGGTACGCGAAATATATGGGCTGCCCCTGCGTTGACCCGTCGAATTTCTTGAGTTCAGCCTCGTCGAATACCTTCATGGTCATACAATATAAAACGGGGTCGGGATGAAAG